>LNZD02000020.1 GCA_001469005.2 SAR324 cluster bacterium lautmerah10 | reverse complement strand
GAATTCTCGTTTGCGGAAACGTTCCGAAACCTGGACCGTATCCATGCATTCAAGCAGTTTACCAGTGATTTCCATGTTCACATTCAGGGGAAAGTTTTACGAAATAGGCAGTTCCTGTTCCACCAGGGAAACCCAGTAACTGGTGCCTATGGGTAGAATCTCATCGTTAAAATCATAATAGGGATTATGCAGCATGCATCCTCCATCGCGGTTACCGTTTCCAAGCCAGATATAACATCCGGGACGAGCCTGGAGCATGTAGGCGAAATCCTCGGATCCTGTACTGGGATCAGCATCCAGGATAACCTTGGTTTCTCCCACTACCCTGGCAGCAGCCAAGGCAGCCTTTTTGGCTTCCTGCGCTGTGTTGATGGTTGCCGGATATCCCTGCTTGACCCTCAGTTCAGCAGATGCTCCTAAACCAGAGGCAACTCCTTTGACGACACTTTCCATGCTCGAAATGACCTTTTCCCGGACTTCTTTTTTGAAGGTTCGTATCGAACCGCATAACTTGACGCTGTCGGGGATAACATTATAGGCATCACCGGCATGGATCTGGGTCACCGTGACCACGGCGGAATCAACCGGGTTGATTCCCCGGCTGACCACCGACTGCAGAGCCGAGACCACCTGGGAAGCGGCAAGAATCGGATCGATGCATAGATCCGGCATGGCTGCGTGCCCTCCCTTGCCCTGGATCTCAAGATCAAAAGCATCATTGGCGGCGAGCACCGGCCCGTTGTGAACCCCGATTTCTCCCGGTTCCATTCCAGGCCAGTTGTGCATCCCATACACTGCATCAACGGGAAACTTCTCGAAAAGTCCTTCCTTCACCATCACATTTCCGCCGCCGCCGCCTTCTTCGGCAGGTTGGAAGATGAAATGAACCGTACCCCGGAAACTCGGGGATTCGGCCAGAACCGATGCGGCTCCAAGCAGCATCGTCGTGTGCCCGTCATGCCCGCAGGCATGCATTTTCCCTTCGTTTTGGGAACGATGGCCGAACTGGTTTTTTTCCAGAAGAGGCAAGGCATCCATATCCGCTCTTAGACCGATGGAGGGACCCTCTCCATTTTTCAAAGTCGCCACCACCCCTGTACCGGCAAGTCCCCGGTGAATGGGGAGACCAAAGCTTTCAAGTTTTTCTGCCACAAAATCTGAGGTCCATTTTTCCTGAAATGCGAGTTCAGGACGACTGTGGAGTTCCCTCCTCCAGCCGGTCATTTCCTCATGGCGTTTCTGGACACTGTCGTGAATTTCCATAGTTACAAGCGCTGAAAAGATTTAAGAAACGGGAATCCCGTTTTTGATGACCCTACGGTGATTACCAGGGTCCGAAACCATGGAGATATCTTCCAGAGGATTTCCCTCAACAATCAACAGGTCCGCATAGGCCCCTTCCACGATACGTCCCCGGTCAGGCATTCCCAGCAGGTCTGCAGCATTGGCATTGGCACTGACCAGGGCATCCTTCTCAGGTATTCCCAGTTCCACCATGTATTTCAGTTCCTGCTGATTTTTCCCATGAAGGTTGAACGGCGTTCCGGCATCCGTTCCCATTGCGATCTTTCCACCAGCCCGATGAAACATCAGCACGGATTCTTTATGCCTGTCCTTGATCCGTTCGGTTTTTTCCACAACATACTCAGGAATTCCCTGGTCTGCATTGACCAAAATGTTTAAAAGAGCAGAGAGCGTGGGAACGAGGTAGGTTCCTTTTGAGAGCATCAGTTCAACGCATTCATCGGTCATGAAAATTCCGTGTTCAATGGAATCCATTCCTGCACGAACCGCGTTGAGAATGCCTGCTGAACCCTGGGCATGGCTGGCACAGGTTCGGTGGAATCGATGTCCTTCCTCCACTCCAACCCGGAGTTCGTTTTCGCTGTAATGCGCATCTTCAGGATTGACTCCGGGAGTCATCACTCCTCCGGTAGCCATCAGTTTGATGACATCCGAACCGGCATGAACCTGCTCCCTGACGGCCTTGACCACTTCATCCGGCCCGTCCGCAACCCTGCCATGCTGGTTTCCATGACCTCCGGTCATACAGATGATCTGGCCTGCGGCACGGATGGTAGGACCGAATTGTTCTCCGGAATTACAGGCATCCCGGACGGCAAATTCGAGAAAATCCCTGCCACCCAAGTCCCTCAGGGAAGTGGTCCCCCCGGAAAGGCTTTGCTGGGCATTCGCAAGGGCCCTCATGACAATCTGGCCGGGTTTCAATTTCATCACCTTTGCTCCCGGATCGGCTTCTCCGCAATAGACCAGATGGACATGACAGTCGATCAATCCCGGAAGCAACGTTCCTCCACTGATATCAACAACCTCACCGTCAAAACCGGAAAATTCGGTTTGGGGAGCAATTCGTTGGATCTTTTGATCCTCAACCAGCACGGCATGATCATCCAGGGTGGAACCCATGCCGTCAAAAATCCTGCCTCCGCTGAAAAGTGTACTCATCTCATTTTCTGTGTTGAATCCTCTCAATGACTTCCGTACTTGACCGGAAATCAGATAATGACTATATTATTGGATTTACTTCTTCCGTATTCAGGCGTGATTCAGTCGGGTCCATTACATGGGATGACATCCTGAACGTCATTGCTTTCGGAAAAAGTTGGACGTAGTTGCAAAAGCATCTGCATTTTTTCTACAACCCTTAGATGTCATCTGAACGGAAATTGTTATGCCAGGAAAATCAACGATCAAGCACAAAACCTGCCGGGCTCTGGGAGTCAACCTGATCGGCAGTCCACGTGCGGCCTTAACTCTGAGTAAAAGGCCCAACCGCCCGGGACAGCATGGTGCCAACCGCAGGCAAAAAATCTCACCATTTGGGGAACAGCTTCAGGAGACCCAGAAGCTGAAGTATTTTTACGGAGTGAGCGCCAAGCAGCTTCGCAGGTATTACAAAAAAGCCTCGATGTCACGGATGCAGACCAATATTGCACTGGTCCAGCAGTTGGAGACACGCCTCGACAATATGGTTTACCGCATGGGTTTTGCGGGAACCCTGAGGGCTGCCAGGCAGATGGTGGTCCACCGTCATCTGATGGTCAACGGGAAATCGGTCAACAAACCCGGGTATCAGGTGAACCCTGGAGATGTGGTTCAACTCCGGGACAAAAGTAAGAAGATTGAGCGCTACAAGGATTGGTTCAATTTCTTCGAGCAGCAATTGAACTACATCAGCCGCGACCCTGCAAAGATGTCGGCTTCCCTGGTTCAATTACCCGAGCGGGAGGAAATTCCGATTCTGGTGGAAGACCATCTGGTGGTTGAATACATGGCGCGTTAAGCGCTTTTCAACCCTATGCGTTTCTGCGCGTTGAACTTCTTTCTGCGCGTTTTACAATCCCTTTAAGCGAAGGGATGGATTTCACAAAACCCTTCGCTTCAAATTCCTCTAAAGCACATTCCCAAGAGTCCTTGTGAAAACTTCCAAGCAGATAAGACAGGAATACATCTCATTTTTCACTGAGCGCGGACACAGTTTCGTCCGCAGTGCACCGGTGGTTCCCCATGACGACCCGACTTTGCTCTTCACCAATTCCGGGATGGCCCAGTTCAAGGACATCTTCCTTGGAACCGGAAGCCGGGATTATAACCGCGCGGTCAATTCCCAGAAATGCATCCGGGCCAGCGGAAAGCACAATGACCTTGAAGATGTCGGACATGATAACTACCACCACACCTTCTTCGAGATGCTGGGAAACTGGTCTTTTGGAGATTACTTCAAACAACAGGCGATTGTCTGGGCCTGGGAACTGATCACCGGGGTTTGGGGACTTCCTAAAGAAAAACTCTGGGCTACGGTTTTTGAAGGGGGTGACGGGGTGGATCCTGATGAGGAAGCCGAACAATTTTGGTGGAAAGAAACCGACATCCAGAAAAACCAGGTTTTACGATACGACAAAAGCGATAATTTCTGGGAAATGGGAGAAGTCGGTCCATGCGGTCCATGTTCCGAATTGCATATCGACCTTGGAGAAGGAACCTGCCCCCTTTCAGGCCAACATGAATGTGCAGTGAATGTTGAAGGATGCTGGCGTTTCGTGGAACTCTGGAACTTGGTTTTCATGCAATATCAGCGCTTTCCGGACCAACACCTTGAACCGCTTCCGGCACAGCATGTCGATACCGGCATGGGATTGGAAAGGATCTGTCGGGTTTTACAGCAAGTGGATTCGAATTACAGCACCGATCTCTTTGTCCCGATTTTAGGTAAAATATCTGAGGTTACCGGAACCGAAGACAAAGAAGGTGAAATCGGAGTTGCCTATCGAGTGATTGCCGATCATCTCCGTTCCCTCAGTTTCGCCATTGCTGATGGCGCCATTCCTTCCAACGAAGGACGGGGATATGTTCTACGCAGGATGCTCCGTCGTGCGACCCGTTTTGGCAGGGTTTTGGGGATGGAAAAACCCTTCATCCACCAACTGGTGGGAACCCTTTCCGAAGTCATGGGAGAAGCCTTCCCTGAGTTGCCTGCCCAGCAGAAACACATTGAAAAGGTGATTGAATCGGAAGAATCCAGTTTCGGTCAGACCCTGGACCGTGGGCTGGAGATCTTTGAGCAAATGGCGTCTTCATCCGGAACATCGGAACGGGGAGGACTTTCAGGCGAAGATGCTTTCAAGCTTTATGACACCTATGGCTTCCCCGTGGATTTGACCCGTTTGATGTGTGATGAACGCGGATTGAGTGTGGATGAGACGGGCTTTGAAAAGCTCATGGAAGAACAACGGACCCGGGCCCGGGAAGCAGGGAAGTTCAAAATGACCCTGGATGACTGGACTGAATTCAAAGAAGGAGAATCTGAATTCGTCGGATATTTTCAATTCGAAGCCGAATCAGAAGTTCTCCGTTACAGCAGTTCTGGAAATGATGAATGGCAGATCGTTTTGGAGCAAACACCGTTTTATGCCGAATCAGGAGGTCAGGTTGCCGATCAGGGGTCGCTAATACAGGACGGAAAGACTTGGCAAGTGTCTGATGTGCAAAAACAGGGTGGTTCGATCGTCCATTACTGCAAAGGGACTGATAAACCTGAATCCGGGAAAATCAAAGCGGTCGTCGATGCTTCCAAACGCCTTCAGGCAACCAACAACCATTCTGCAACCCACCTGATGCTTGCTGCAATGCGTGAAATCCTCGGAACCCATGTGACCCAGGCGGGATCAATCGTTCATCCGGAATACCTTCGTTTTGATTTCACCCATCCTGAAAAACCAACCCAGGAAGAAATGGATCAGATCGAATCCAGGGTGAATGACAAAATCAGGGAAAACATCCCAACCGAGATCTATCAGACCGAATACCAGAAAGCGATTGATTCAGGAATTGTCGCCATGTTCGGAGAAAAATACGGAGATGTCGTCAGGGTGATCAAGCTCGGAGATTTTTCTGAAGAACTCTGCGGCGGTTGCCATGTTCAATCCACCGGACAGATCGGGCATTTCCGCCTGGTTTCGGAGGAAGGAATTGCATCCGGAATCAGGCGGTTTGTCGGAGTCACCGGGATTCAGGCTGAATCCATCAGTCGCCAGGAGAACCGTGTGGCCCAAAATCTAAGACAACTGCTCAATGTACCGGTAGAGAAAGTCACCGAGACCGTGGAAAAACTGCTAGATGAAAAGCGGGGGCTGGAAAAAGAAATCCAGGAGATGCGGAAACAGAATGCAGGAGCTAACGCTGGAAGCCTCCTCGAAGAAGCAGAGTTGATCGGAGATGTCCATGTCCTTGCGAGGCAGGTTGAAGTTCAATCCATGGACGAGTTCAGAAGTATGGCGGATTCTTTGAGAAAACAGCTGAATAATGGCGTTGCCTGGCTTTCAGCAGAAATTGATGGAAAGAGTTCTCTGCTGTGTGTTGTCTCGGATCCTTTGCTCGAGCGCGGGCTGAAAGCCGGTGAGCTCGTCAATGCGGTAGCTTCTCTGGCAGAAGGCAAAGGGGGCGGTAAACCCCACATGGCCCAGGCCGGGATCAAGGCACCTCAATTGCTGCCCCAGGCTTTAAACCAGGCTCCAGATCTCCTCAGACAAAAACTGGGGATCTGAACCTCATCATTTCCTAAGATGGGTTACGAACTTTTTGTCGGGAAACGCTATCTGCTTTCCCCCCGCAGTGATCGTTCGATTTCGATGATCACCTGGATCTCCATCGGCGGAGTTGCCCTCGGGGTCATTGCCCTGATTGTGTCCACTTCCGTGATGAACGGTTTCCGCAGTAATCTCCGTGATGCAGTCACCGGTTCCCTGCCTCATATCACGCTCTTTTCCTGGGATGAGGAAATCGAAGCCTACAACTCCCTCAAGAAAAAAGTGTTGGAACATCCGGAAGTCGTTGCTGCTTCTCCCTACGTTTACAAACAGGCATTGATTACCGGCAAGAAAAAACCGAAGGGTGCACTTTTGAGGGGGATTGACCCCCAACAGGAACCTTCGGTAACCCGGATCAGTTCCTACCTTCGTGAATCAATCTATTCACTTGGCCCCCTGGAAGAAGAGGAACAGCGTCGTTTGGCAGATTCGATTCTGGGGCGACTTTCCCATCCAAAAGCTAGAGCTGAAAAGATCTCTGACGGCATCATCCTGGGCGCCAGCCTTGCTCAGCAGTTGGATGTCAGGATTGGAGATACCGTCAAGGTGATTTCCTCCGAACAGCGGATGACTCCAATTGGCGATGTCCCGAGGGTCAAAAAACTGGAAGTGATCGGTATTTTCGAATCGGGTATTTCCGGATACGACGAAGTGCTTGCATTCGCCGACTATCGGCTCGTTCAAAAAATCTTCCGCATGGGAAAAGAGGTCTCCGGACTCGGAGTGAGTATCCGGGACCCGGAAACTGCCTCCGAAATGGCCTCAGAACTCCAGCAGCTTGCTACCGGCTTCCTCAGCAGCAACTGGGCAGACGAAAACAAAAGTCTGTTTCAGGTGATGAAACTTGAGAAAATAGGACTCTTTCTGATTTTAACCCTGATCATTGTTGTGGCTGCATTCAATATCATCAGTTCGCTGATCATGCTCGTTGCAGAAAAATCAAAGGAGATCGCCATCCTCAAGTCGCTGGGGGCAACCGATGGAAGTGTCCGCAGAATCTTCGTCTTTCAGGGAGTGGTGATCGGACTTACCGGAACAGTTGTCGGCGTGATCCTGGGGCTGGCTTTATGCTGGGTTCTGGGAACCTTTAACATCATTGATATTCCTCCAGGAGTCTATCCGGGAGGGAACCGTATCCCGGTCTTGATCGATTGGTATGATGTCGGCCTGACCACGATCTGTTCATTTCTCATCTGTATGTTGGTCACCATCTACCCTTCCAGCAAGGCAGCACGGATGAATCCGGTCGATCCATTACGCTATGAATGATTGTGATTTTGAGGTTTAAAGAACTTGATCCTTTTCATACAAAGGACTAAATTATTCGGTTGACTCTTTGCCCCGGAGTATAGAAAGAATCCCTCTCTGGAGAGAACAATGACTTATGTAGTGACGGAAAACTGTGACGGATGCAAATACACGGACTGTGTTGAAGTTTGCCCCGTCGAGGCCTTTCACGAAGGGCCAACCATGCTTTACATTAACCCGGAAACCTGTATTGACTGCAATGCCTGCGTCGAGGAATGTCCGGTAGAAGCAATTTATGCGGACGTTGATGTACCTGATCAATGGGAAAAATACACAGCGATGAATGAAGAGATGTGTAACGAATACCCGGTCATCATTGAAAAAACGGATCCCCTGCCGGGTGCAAAAACCCTGGAGGAAATCCGTGCCGCATCCGGAGATTGAGCAAAACGTTCAGGAATTAATTATTCCGGTCGAGGATCTTCCAGAGCAGGAGTCTCAAAATTTTGAGGGAAAACTTGGCCTAAGCCAATGCCCGCGCTTGCTGGAATTGGCGGAAGATTCCGAATTTGAACTCGAATATCAGTTTTCGCTGAAACGTGATTCACGCAAGGTCCTGATTGACGGTGAGTTCAAGGGACAGTTCAAACTGAATTGCGACCGCTGTCTGGGAACGGTTGCTTACCAACCGGAAGAGAGTTTTTCCATCCGCCTTCAGCCTTCAGAAGATCGCCCAAGGCCTGCTGAAGAAACCTTATTGACCCTGGAGGAGTTGGAATGGGATGTTTATGATCAATCGTCACTCAATCTGGCTGAATTGATCGAGGAACAGGTGTTGATATCGATACCTGAAAAAAAGCTTTGCTCCACTTCATGCAAGGGATTGTGTCAGAGATGTGGAGTGAACTTGAACACGCAGAGTTGTCTCTGCAACGAGGAAATTGAGGATCATCCTTTTGCCGTTTTGAAAGGCATCGGGAGTGAATTCGAAAACTTCCAGAAATAAACTGAAATGGCAGTACCAAAATATAAAACTTCCCGAAGCAAGCGGGATCATCGACGGGGTCATATCAAACTTGCGGCTCCAGCCTTATCAACCTGTTCCAACTGTGGAGCACTCATCCGACCTCACCGGGTTTGCCCGGAATGTGGATATTTCAAGGGTGTTCAGGTTGTTGAAACAGAAGATTATTGATCCTTATCACTTTTCCTCCTGATGCCTGGAGGTCCGCATGGTGATAGCCGTGGACGCCATGGGCGGGGATATCCCTGTTCATGCCCCTGTGGAAGCCGCCGTCAGGGCAGCAAATGATTTCGAACAGGAAATCATTCTGGTCGGAAACCGTGACCAAGTGGTTACTGAGCTCGACAAACATACCTTCCCCAAAAAACTGATCGAAGTCGTCCATTCCAGCGAAACCGTTGGGATGGATGAATCGCCTGCACTTTCTCTCCGTCAGAAAAAAGATTCTTCCATACGGGTCGCCGTTAATCTTCTCCAGGAGGAAAAGGTTGATGCGGTTGTCAGTGCCGGTAACACCGGTGCCTCCATGGCAACAGCGAAGTTTGTACTGAAATTGATTTCAGACATTGAAAGACCTGCCATTGGCACGCTGATGCCATCGGTCAATCGTAATCATCCATTCGTATTACTGGATATTGGCGCGAATATCGATTGTAAACCATCCTACCTTTTCCAGTTTGCCCTGATGGGGGATGCCTATGCCAGAACGATGCTCAAACTTGAAAATCCCCGGGTGGCTCTGCTCAACAATGGTGAAGAAGAAGGGAAAGGAAACCAGATCGTCCAGGATGCATTCAAACTGCTGGAGCGCAGTACCCTCAATTTTTTGGGAAATATAGAAGGGAAGGCGATGTTCCAGGATCAGGTCGACATCGTTGTCTGCGACGGCTTTGTGGGGAACATCGCGCTTAAGGTGGCAGAAGGAACGTTTGATTTTGTGAGAAGTGTCCTGAAACAGGAAATTCAGAACTCATGGCTGGCGCAAATCGGATCTCTTGCCATGCGTGCTCCGTTTCAGTCGCTGAAAGACAGGGCCGATTACTCGGAAGTCGGAGGAGCTCCCCTTCTTGGAATAAACGGAGTGGTCATCATCTGTCATGGGAATTCGAAACCCCATACCATCCGCAACGCCATCCTTCATGCCAGACAATGTGCCGAGTTGAATCTCAACGACACCATCTCACGTGAAGTTTCGGAAAATCTCAGTCTGCTCAAAGAGGGAGTAACTGATTCAACTTCCTGAAGAGCACCTCCAACAATTCAGTTGTTGCTTTGAAAATCAGCGATTTTTGAAGTGATAAACGCTTCACAGGCATCCCAGGGCATTTCTTTTTTCTTCATGGTTTCATAAAGGGCGAGAATGATCTGGAACTCCTCCATTTTTGAAAGTCCGCTTTTTGACGAGGGAGGAAGCAACTTGTGCATCAACAAACTGATGGTGTAGACGGTTTCCTCATATTTGCTGGCCGTCAAAGTTTTTTCATAATAATCCTGGAACATGTAGCAGAAGAGAAACAGGCCATCATCATCGAGGTCGTCCAGCCATTGCCAGCGATCACCCTGAAATTCCTCCAATTCCATAAGCTTGTGGGCCTGCTCCACAACCCTTTGATAATATTCATCGGTTAATACCTCATCTCCGGTAACGGATGCACCAGATGATGCTTTTTGAGTCATTTTCAACCAAAGGTTTGGTCCAAATCCCGAAGAATGAATCGTCTGCCAGGCGGATTGAATTTTAAAATGAATCCTATCAGGGATTTGAATTGGGATGAGAAAAAGGGCCGAATTGAAGAAAATTCAATCCTTCAATTCAACCCCCTATTCTTACAGGGATGAGAGAAGTTTTAACTATTGAAAGTAGGGATTCGTTCCGCCCGCATGATCGGTCGCGTCATAGACGTTACTGATTTCAGGAATGCTTTCCTTGAGCATCACTTCAATCCCTTGTTTGAGAGTCACATCAATCTGACCACAACCCTGGCACCCACCACCAAACTGGAGGTAGACATCAGTTTTTTCAATCGCATGGATGCTGACCACACCGCCATGGGCAGCAACCATCGGATTGACCTGGTCGACCAAAAGCTGCTGTACCTGGTCTTCGATGCTGCCGGATAGTTTGGTGATCGACATTTGGGGATTTCTTGCCTCCAGTTCTTCCTCTTCGTTGATGATCAACTCTGTGCCCTCGAGAAAGGGGATGCTTTGACTTGAAATACGGATTCGAATTCCGTCTTTATCAAGATGGATGAAACCTTCTCCTTTTTCAGGCACTTGAATCAGGTCCAGACTGTAAATCCCCTTGAGCGGTGATTTCACCTCGACATTCATCTCAACCCCCCAAAGTTCGGGATTTGCATTCAGTTGAGACTGGATTTTTTCCCGGGCCTCATCCCGGATGACCACATAGGATTCATCAATCTGATTGAAGAGGGAAAGGTAGGAATCAACATAAAAGAAAGTGTCGAAACCATTGTCGTAGAGGATCTCAGCAGCAGTCAGTACCTCACCGTTTTCTCCGCCATAAAGCAGAATGTCTCCGGAAAAGGGCATCTGATAAATAGAATTCTCAAAATGCTCAATGGGCAGATTGTGCGAACCTGGCAGATGGGAGAGTTCATAATCGTTG
Organism: SAR324 cluster bacterium lautmerah10; assembly: GCA_001469005.2. GTDB lineage: Bacteria > SAR324 > SAR324 > SAR324 > NAC60-12 > UBA1014. The sequence goes on along the minus strand of LNZD02000020.1, from coordinate 13,422 downwards.
GCGCTTCTCAGATCAAACACATAGGGCCTGCGTGAGGTTCGTCTTTTTTCAAAAAATTCTTTCGGGTTCAGCCGGTAATCTTCGGCCTTGAACTCGTCATTATCAGAAAGATCAGTAAACTTAAACATGGCCGGAATCCTTTACGAGAAGTGTTTTTTGGTGAAGATTGTTATATTGAATTTCAAAAATTTTAAATCATCGCTCTAAGGCTGTCAAACCAGGCAGCCCTGGACTTCTTAAGAATAAAAATGATGGCAACGTTTAAAACATTAAAAGGAATGCTGGATAGCGGCTCACCCTGGGTCGTGGCTCATCGTGGAGACAGTCGATTCTGTCCCGAAAACACAATGTCTGCGTTTCGTTCCGCGATGGAAAAAGGAGCGGAGATGATTGAATGCGACATCCACCTGAGCCGTGACCGAATTCCGGTAGTAATCCATGATTCTTCCCTGGACAGAACCACCAACGGTTCAGGAAACATTGTTGAGAGGGATTTTAAGGAGCTAAGTCAACTGGACTGCGGAAGCTGGTTTTCTGATCAATTTTCTGGAGAAACGCTGCCTAAGCTTGAACAACTGCTGGAAGAAGTTTCAGGAAAAATCCTGCTCAACCTGGAAATCAAATCCAAAGCGGTTGAAAGCGAAGAGAGAACAGACGGAGTGGAATCCCAGGTTTGTGAAATGGTCCATGCATTTGGTCTTGAGGAGCAGGTGCTCGTCTCCAGTTTCCATCATCCCTGTCTGAATCGGGTACGAAAACATAAATACTCATTGCCGGTGGCACCGCTGCTGGAGCGTCCTGCATCATTTGCTGAACTTAAAAAACTTAATCAGACCTATGACTCATTTTCCATCCACACGGATGAAAAACATGTGGATCAGCAATTATTGAGAGAAATGCAGGAATCCGGAATTCCATTGTTGTGCTATACCGTCAATGATCCGGTAAGAATGAAGGAACTTTCTGATTGGGGACTCACCGGAATCATCAGTGATGATCCAGGTTTGCTCAAGAAAACGATTTCATAAAGAAAATTGGTTCCTTGTTCAGGCGACTTGTTGAGAAAAGGTTTTAAGTAGTTCCAGTTTTTCCAAGGCCCGGCCTGAATCAACAGCCTCCGAAGCAAGGCTCACTCCCTGTTTCAGATCATCGGCCAATCCTGCTACCACCAAAGCTCCTGAGGTGTTGATGAGGGCCATGTCTCTCGGAGTTCCCTGATCCTCTCCTGAAAGAATCGCCAGAATCATCTGGGCACTTTCTTCTGCGGAATCGGTGCGGATGTCATCCAGCTTCCCGGGACGAAGTCCCATTTCCTCTGCCGTGATTGTGTATTCCCGGATGGTTCCGTCTCGAAGTTCCGAAACCAGCGTAGGTGCAGTGACGGTCAGTTCACAGAGCCCGTCTTCTCCGTGAACCGCAAGGATTCTTCGGCTTTCCAATCTATTCAGAACTTTTGTCATCTTCCCCGTTAGCTGTGGTGTCGGTACTCCGATCAGCTGGTTTTTAGCTCCTGCGGGATTGGTCAATGGACCAAGCAGGTTAAAAACGGTCGGCACTCCCAGTTCTCTTCGAATCGGACCCGCATAACGCATCGCAGGATGATGATTGACCGCGTAACAGAAGCAGAGATCGATTTCTACCAGACAACGTTCGACTTCCTCAATTCCCAGGTTGATATTCACTCCAAGGGCTTCCAATGCCTCGGCACTCCCACTCTTGCGGGTGTTGCTTCGGTTTCCGTGTTTGGCCACCTTGGCTCCGGCTGCTGCAGCAATGATCGCCGCACAGGTCGAGATGTTGAAGGTGCTGATCCCGTTTCCCCCAGTGCTGCAGGTATCGATGACATCCTGAGGCGCATTGATTTTTGAGACCCTTCCCCGCATGGCATATGCCGCTCCGGCCATCTCTTCATCGGTGATGCCTTTGGCCTGAAGCAACACCAGCAGCGCAGAAGCCTGGACGGCAACGGCATCTTCACTCATCACCCATTGAATGAGTTCTGAAGCTTCCTGAAAAGTCAGGTCTTCCCGCCCCATCAGTTTTTTCAGCAGTTCAATCATGTTGCTTTGCTAGATTGATCGGATTTTTTTGACCATATCTTAACTGGTTTCATCCATCAAGATCATGCGTCACATATTCCTGCGATATTGTCCGCCCAGTCGGTAGAGTTCCTGAGTCACCTGTCCCAGGGAACAAACTTTCGCGCAGTCCATCAAGGCCTCAAAGGTATTTTCATCATTCAAAACAGCATTCCTCAGTTTTTTCAGTGCAGGTTCCCGCTCTGCCTGATGGAAACGATGGAACAGTTCCAGATCATTGATCTGCATGTATTTTTCATCATCGGTGGAACGAGCCAACTGGATTTCTTCAGTCTCTTCCGGGGGCTGAGGATTGAGGAAGGTGTTTACGCCCATGATCGGCATTTCTCCAGTATGCTTCAGCGTTTCATAATGCAGTGACTCTTCCTGGATCTTGTTTCGCTGGTACATGGTTTCCATCGCCCCAAGAACACCACCACGATCCGAGAGACGGATAAATTCGCTCAAAATCGCCTCTTCCACCAGATGGGTCAATTCTTCAATCACAAAACTTCCCTGAAGCGGATTCTGGTTATATGCTTGGCCCAACTCATGATTGATAATCAACTGAATCGCCAATGCCCGGCGTACCGATTCTTCTGTAGGAGTCGTGATTGCCTCGTCATAGGCATTGGTATGTAAAGAGTTACAGTTGTCATAAACCGCATAAAGAGCCTGAAGGGTGGTGCGGATGTCGTTGAAATCGATCTCCATCGCATGCAACGAACGTCCGGAAGTCTGAATGTGATACTTAAGTTTGCAGGATCCTTCTGATGCCTGATAAAGATCACGCAACGCGACTGCAAAAATACGCCTTGCCACTCGGCCTATCACGGCGTATTCAGGATCCATCCCGTTACTGAAGAAATAACTCAGGTTTCTGGCAAATCCGTCGATCGAAAGTCCTCTTGCCAGGTAGTATTCGATGATGGTGAAACCGTTTGCCAGGGTAAAGGCGACCTGGGTAATCGGATTCGCTCCGGCTTCAGCGATATGGTAGCCACTGATGCTGACCGAATAAAAATTCCTGACCCCGTTTCCAGTGAAAAATTCCTGGATGTCTCCCATCATCCGCAGCGCAAATTCCGTACTGAAAATGCAGGTATTCTGAGCCTGGTCTTCTTTGAGAATATCTGCCTGAACCGTCCCTCTTACAGAAGTCAGGGTGTGTTCACGGATGTTATGATAGATTTCTGCATCCACCGCTTCGCTTCCGGAAATCCCAAGCAATCCCAAGCCTAAGCCCTGATGGGTTTTCGGAAGTTCCATGCGGTAACCGGGAAGTTTCAGATCCTGCTGGGCATAGCGCTTTTGGAGGTTGTTTCGTACCTCATCCAACTTCCCATTTTCACGAAGGTGTTTTTCCACCTGCTGGTCGACCGCAGCATTCAGGAAAAAGGCTAAAACCGTCGGCGCAGGACCATTGATCGTCATTGAGACTGAAGTATTGGCAGTACAAAGATCGAATCCCGAATAAAGCCTCTTGGCATCATCAACGGTGCAGACCGATACTCCGGCATTACCCACTTTCCCGAAAATGTCAGGTCTCGGATGAGGGTCGGAGCCATAAAGCGTAACCGAGTCGAAGGCGGTACTGAGCCGTGTAGCGGACTGGCCTTCGGCAAGCATGTGAAAACGGAGGTTGGTCTTTTCAGCGATTCCTTCCCCGGCAAACATCCGGGTAGGGTCTTCCTGTTCTCTTTTGAATGGGAAGATCCCTGCCGTAAAGGGAAACTCGCCGGGAAAATTTTCCAACCCGAGCCATTTAGTGATCTCTCCAAGATCCTCAAACCGTGGAACTGCAACTTTGGGGATCATCAGACCACTGAGGCTTTTTATCCGGTTTTCCACTTCAATGGTTTTCTGTCTGACCTGGTATTGAAAGGATTCCTTAAGGTAGAGTTCACGCTTTGCTGAGAAAGCTTCGATCTGTTTCAAAACCGTTGGGGGCAGGGTGGCCAGTTTCTTGTTGTAAAGCCTGACCACCGGAAGTGCTTCCGGGGTAATGCCTGCTTCCGAAATTGGCGAAAGCGCATTCCTGATTTTCTCACTGAGAGCTTCATCATTTCCGCAAAGCTGCGAAATGGTCCCGCGAAGTTGGTCCAAGTCACGCGCATTTTCAGAATTTTTCTGTACTTCGGCTTTATATGCTCGAACGGTCTCCGAAATTTGCCTGAGGTAGTGTTTCCTCGAAGCAGGAATCAACTCATGGGTTTGGGAAACGGAATGGGAAACACTCGATTTCCTGGTCCAGTCAACAAGTTCTTTTTCTTTCAACAACTCCAAGAGTCTGAAATAAAACCAGTTGGTCCCCTTGTCATTGAATCGGTTGGCAACAATGCCAAAAACCGGGAGGCTTTCGACGGGATCATCAAATTTCAGATGACTGCGTCGATACTGTTTGCGAACCGCATCCAGTGCGTCCTCGGCCCCAGGTTTATCAAACTTGTTGATCACGATGCAGTCGGCATAGTCGATCATGTCGATCTTTTCCAGTTGGGTCGAGGCACCATATTCCGGGGTCATCACATAAACACTGAGATCTGCCAAATCGGTAATTTCGGTGTCACTTTGCCCAATCCCCGCCGTTTCAACAAGGATCAGGTCAAAGGATGAAGCCTTCAACAAATGCAGGATCGGCAGAAGAGATTCCGAGGTTGCCAGATGAGAACGGCGTGTGGCCAGGGAACGCATGAAAACATTGGGATGTTGAATCGCATTCATGCGCATGCGGTCTCCGAGCAGGGCACCGCCGGTTTTGCGTTTTGACGGATCCACCGAGACCACAGCAACCCTACGTTCAGGAAATTCTTCGAGGAACCTTCGCACCAGCTCATCGGTCAGACACGATTTTCCTGCACCTCCGGTTCCGGTCAGTCCAATCACCGGTGTTGTGGATGACTTTGGAAGCCCATCAAGGAAAGTTGAAACCTGATTCGCATCTTCATTCTGTTCCACCCATGTCAGCATCCTTGCCAATTCCGATGAATTCCTCGGATCAAAATGGTTTGGATCAGGAGTTTGCTCTCCATCCGTCAAACTGAAGTCCGACTTTTTGAGCATGTCTGCAATCATTCCCTCGAGGCCCATTTCTCGCCCATCCTCCGGGGAATAGATCCGACAGACCCCATAATCCATCAATTCTTTGATTTCCCTGGGAATGATCACTCCCCCGCCGCCGCCGAAAACCCGAATGTGCTCTGCATTGTTTTGACGGAGGAGATCGATCATGTAGCGGAAAAATTCATTATGCCCGCCCTGATAAGAACTGACGGCAATCCCCTGGACATCCTCCTGAATGGCGACTTCGACGATTTCCTCCACCCCACGGTCGTGTCCGAGATGAATTACCTCTGCTCCCATTGACTGAAGAATCCTGCGCATGATGTTGATGGCCGCATCATGTCCGTCAAAAAGGCTGGTCGCAGTGACAAAGCGGACCCGATTTTTTAAGGAAAGTGTTTTTTGGGGGAGGGGGTGGCTCATCAGTTCCTGATTTTCAATTCAAATTCCAGAGGTTTTGAGCAGATCATCACGGTTGAGTCCCAGGTTAACACCTGCGTCCAGAATCTGTTCCCAGGTATTTTCATCAATCGGAATTCCATCTCTTTCCCGTTCTTCAAGTGAAATCCTTTCAGGATCTCCTGCAATCAATACCGGGTTATCAGGATCCGCAGGCGGAGATGCTTTAACGTAGTCCACCATCGCTTCAATTTCATGCTGCATGGTCGGAATTTCGAGTAATCGCGAGGGGTCAACGATGAAGGTCAGCATGTTATTGGTTATCCCGCCTTTTCGTTCATTTTCAGGCTGAATGGTGAATCCACCGCTTAGCATTCCTCCAAGCAGTTCACAGAAAAGAGCCAATCCATACCCCTTGTAGTCTCCTACAGGGGTCAAGGCACCGGGAGGATTTTCTTTGCCTGAATCATGGTAGATGTGACTCTCCATGACTGACGGGTCACGGCTTGGTTGACCACGGTGGTCAATGAGCCAATCTTCCGGCAGATTTTCTCCTTTGTTGAGGGCAACACGAACTTTTCCAAGAGCGATCCGGCTTGTGGCCATGTCAAGCAAAACCGGAGGCTGTTTTGCCGTCCCAGGCATGGCAATGCAGATCGGATTGGTGGCAAACCTTGCGTCAGACCCACGGAAAGGTGCCACCAACGGGGGATGGTCGGTAACGTTGACAAAATGCAGGGAAACCATTCCGGCAGCAATGCTTTGCTCACCATAAGTGCCGATGCGGCCCATGTGATAAGAATTCCGAACCGTCATCAAGACAAGCCCTTTTTCTTTGCAAAGCTCCAAAGCCTGCTCCATTGCTTTTTTCACCACTGATTGACCATATCCGCGGTTGCCCTCGAACATCAGGATCGAGCCATCTTCTTTCACCTTTTCAGGTTTCTGGTTCGGGTTGAGCAATCCTTCCCCAAGCTTGTTCATATAAAGCGGCATCATTCCTACCCCATGACTGTCATGTCCGCATAAGTTGGAACGGACCAGGTGGGAAGCCACGGTATCTGCTTCTTCAGCATTGCTTCCTCCCTTTTCAAGCAGGGCAACCACCACATTTTTTAAATTTTCGGACTGGATCAAAATCATGGAAGGATTTTAGTAAAATTGGGGAATTGAGGGAATTTCTGAGTCTTCACCCGGAAACAGAATTGAATGGATTTCCGGGTGAGGAATGTCGTTTTATCCCGTAAATGCCTGGAGCCCTGTTTGAGCCCTTCCCAGGATCAGGGCATGGATGTCGTGGGTCCCTTCGTAGGTATTCACCGTTTCTAGATTCATGACGTGGCGGATCACATGATATTCGTCAGAAATGCCATTCCCCCCGTGCATGTCGCGGGCAAGCCTTGCGATGTCTAGGGCTTTGCCGCAGTTGTTGCGTTTCATCAGAGAAATCACTTCTGGAGGACAATTATCCTGATCCATCATCCGTCCCATTCTCAATACTCCCTGGAGTCCAAGTGTGATCTCGGTTTGCATGTCGGCAAGTTTTTTCTGGATCAACTGATTCGCCGCCAACGGACGACCGAACTGGATCCGGTCCAGAGTGTATTGACGGGCCGCATGCCAACAGAATTCTGCTGCGCCCAGGGTCCCCCAGGCAATTCCGTAACGTGCTTTGTTAAGACAGCCAAATGGACCTTTCAATCCTGAAACATTGGGAAGCAGATTTTCCTCCGGAACAAAAACCTGGTCCATCACGATTTCACCGGTGATGGAAGCACGCAGTGACATTTTTCCGCTGATTTTGGGAGTGCTCAGACCTTCCATCTCCCTTTCCAGCAGGAATCCGCGGATCACGCCATCTTCGGTCTTGGCCCAGACGACGAACACATCGGCAATCGGGGAGTTGGTGATCCACATTTTGTTTCCGGTGAGACGGTAACCTCCTGATTCCCGGACTGCACGGGTTTCCATGCTTCCCGGATCAGAACCGTGATCGGGTTCGGTCAGTCCGAAACACCCTGCAATCTCTCCGGTTGCCAATTTGGGAAGAAACCGTTGTTTCTGCTCTTCACTGCCATAGGCATGGATCGGGTACATCACCAGGCTGGACTGAACACTCATTGCCGAACGGTAGCCCGAATCAACCCGTTCCACTTCTCTTGCCATCAGTCCGTAACCGACATAACTGGTTTCCGATCCGCCGTATTCAGCCGGAAGGACCGAACCCAGCATCCCGATGGATCCCATCTCATTCAAAATTTCACGGTCAAAGTGTTCATTTCGGTTGGCTTCCAGGATCCGTGACGCCAGTTTTTCCTGACAGAACTCCCGGGTCGAATCCCGGATCAAACGTTCTTCTTCAGTCAACTGTTCTTCAAAAATAAACGGATCCTGCCATTGAAAAGCATTGCGGGGGATGGGTGCGGTCATGATGTTTTTCCTAAATGAATTTTAAAAAACTTTAAAGAAGGTCAGAAATATTTGCAATTTCAAAGTCTTAAGTGCCTTTTTATCCTTTATATACGTTGAAAGCGCGAAAGCCATGATATAATTTATTCTTCAACAAGTTTTAATTTTTTGAAAGCCTTGAAGAATTTGAAAAACATAGTGCTGAAATTATTGATCATAGTCGTTGGGTTTGTTGCTTACACAGCATCGGTCCACAGCCAGGATACTTTGGAACAACAGCAAAGGATCAAGGCACTGGTGGATGATCTTCGCTGCCCCACTTGCCAGGGACTCTCGGTCAAAGATTCGGAAGCGGGTTTCTCTGTCAGTATCCGAAACAAGGCAGAAGAAATGGTCCGTGAAGGATACAGTGATCAGGAAATCAGGAATTTTTTTGTGAAACGTTACGGGGAATGGATCCTTCGTACCCCTCCCAAGGAGGGTTTTAATCTGCTTCTCTGGATCCTGCCCATAGGAGCAATCCTATTCGGGATGGGGATGGTCTTGAGCAAATCCAGACGATGGGTGGCATCAAAAGAAGAGGAAGATGAACAGGAATTACCGGAAGCCCTCAGTGAAGCCGAGGAAAATCTAATCAGGCAGGATCTTGAACGTTTCAGGCAAAGTTAAGCCTTTTGTTTTTCCTTCATCCGGAATGCATGAAAATTGTCAAAATCAATCAGGTAATCCAGCGACTGGTAGACCTTACAATCTTCAAGATACTTGTTGTAGGCCGAACCCTCGCTGCTTTGGTAACTTTCAATGAAGGATGGATCAAAATCCTCCCGTTCATCAATGTTGAAGGCTCTTGCAGTGGCAGCACTTGGAGAAAGCTCGAGCAAGATCCGGATATCAATCAGTTCACTGAACTGTTCCAGAAAAAGGGTCGAACCCCAAACCAGCAGAACCATTTCAGGAACCAGATAAAACGGGAACGGGGTAACTTCATACCCGGAGAGGGGGTCAGGTGTATCTTCGATCAAGACCTGTTCACCACGTGAGAAGGGATTCAGAACATGCTTGATGGTCCAATCATAAATCCATTCCGAACGCCAGTATTTGAGATGATCCTCCTGCCTGGAAAATTCCACACCAAGCAGTTCCGTAAGATCGAGTCCGGCAACAAGCAGGTTTCTCGACTCCAGCACTTCTACCAATTCTCCGACAAAAAATGGATGCCCGCATCCTTCTGGCCCCCCGATGCCGATGGTCAGCGGCATTCTGGGAGAGTCCTCCTTCAATTTTTCCACCGTTTCTGCAATTTCCTGGGAGGTGTTTCTGCTGGGATGAAAGACTTCCAGCAAATCCTGAAGGTTTTGAAACTGCATTCCCTGATGTTTCAGGGTTTCCTCAGTTCCTCCGCCAAAAGGGCGGTGACGTCGATGCAACTCGGATTGAATGTCCGAATCATCGGTAATCCAGAAAACCTGAGGTTCGTCAAGATTGGTATTCTTTTCAAGCATTTCCAGAGACGTTCCATGAAGTACCTGGACGTTTTCATGAGACTGCCAATCCTGAACCCTGACCGTTTGAGAGATGAGCACGGTGTTGTAGGAACGATCGTCAAAAATCTTAACCATCGCCTGGAAGTTCGACCAACCCTCTTCACTGCTTATTGAATGCAAACTATTGAGGTCAAAAACGAGTCTGCTGATGGTGTTGGGATTGAATTTTTGGTTCATGCTTTCATCAAATTAAATCAACAAGGGATGCATTTATGCTGAAACGACACAATCAGCTTCGCAACACCTTTCTACGAATCCTGGATTTGTTGATTGCCTTTTCAGCCTGGGAGTTGGCCTACCTGCTCAGGTTTCACATTATCGACTGGCCCCCCGCGATTGAGATTCCCTCACATCAGGAATACCTGAAAGCTACGGTTGTAGTGGTGATCCTTACCTTGATGGTTTTTACACTGAGCGGTGTTTACCGACATCAGCATTCACTGAGACTTCGGGTTGAAGGATGGCTTGTAATTCGGGGCGCAGGAGGTGTTTTCATCCTGACCCTGGTGGCGGCATTTTTCTACCGTGGGTTTTCCTATTCCAGGATCCACATGCTTTATTTTCTCGTTTGTTTTGTGCTGATGCTGGGGCTTACGAGATATCTGGTTCGAAGAATGATGAACTACATCCATTCCCGTGGAGCTTTTCTGGAGAGGGTATTGGTGGTGGGTGACGGGTCACAATCAGATTTTTTGATCGAGAGGCTGAAAGAGTTAAAACCGATTGGAATTCATCTTTCGGGAAGTATTTCATTGGCGGAGCAATCTTCCGAAAATCCAGGTTCAAAAGTTCTTGGAAGCCTGGAGCAACTCCCGCAAATCATCCAGCAACAGCGGATTGATCAGGTATTTATCAGTCTTTCCCTCAAAGAACAGCATCGACTCGAGGAATTGAAGGACTTGCTCTCCGAACAATGGGTGGATGTTCGAATCGTGCCTGACCTCGGCAGTTTCCGGACGCTCCACACCGATGTCGAATCATTCGCAGGGATGCCTCTGGTGACACTGGTGCAAAGCCCGATGACGGGTTGGAACCAGGTGCTGAAACGTGTGTTGGATCTGGCCGGGGCCATTTTGGCATTGATCTTATTTTCACCTCTCATGTTGCTGATTGCCTTCCTGGTCAAAATCACCTCTCCCGGTCCAATTCTTTACCGACAACAACGGATGGGCCTCGATGGAAAAACGTTTTTCACGCTCAAATTCCGGTCGATGCGCCAGGATGCAGAAAAACAAACCGGAGCGGTCTGGGCCACGGAAAATGACACCCGTAGAACCACACTTGGGGTTTACTTGAGACGCTTCAACCTCGACGAACTTCCTCAATTGTTCAACGTTCTCAACGGCGAAATGAGCCTGGTTGGTCCCCGCCCCGAAAGACCGGTATTGATTGAGGAATTCAAATCCAAAATTCCAAATTACATGCTGCGCCACAAAGTGAAGGCGGGGATCACCGGATGGGCCCAAATCAACGGCTGGCGGGGAAATACTTCCCTGGAAAAAAGAATCGAGCATGACCTGTATTACATTGAACGCTGGTCGGTCTGGTTGGATCTTAAGATTCTGCTTTTGACTGTATTTAAGGGTTTTGTTGATCCCAATGCCTACTGATCTTCCTTTTGTCAATTTCCTGAGAAAAAGTGCTACTAATGGTTTTACCCTGCTCGAAACTATGCTCAGTCTGGCCGTCCTTGGGATTTTGCTGGTCCTTGCGGTACCGGATTTTTATCCAATGCTGCAACGTCAGCGTTTTGAAAACTCAGCATCGGAAATCAGGGCTTTGCTTGAGGAGACTCAATCTCTGGCGTTGACCAGTCAGGTCTCACATCGTGTCGGTTTTGATGCCAACGACCACAGCCTGCTCATCAAAAGAAAACATTCTGGATCCTATGCAATTCTGCAAAAAAGGCCTGTGGAAGAAGAAATGACTCTCGAAGCAACCCGCTGGCCGTCTTTCGGTCCGTTTGGCTTTGCCCAGTCCGGCACCATACTCCTTGATTCCCCTGAATTTCAGACCAGCATCGTTGTCAGCAGTGTTGGGCGAATCCGACAAACAGATCTTTTGAAGAAATAGAAACAGACTTGCTCCAATAGTGGGTTATGAAAATCACGGGGTATTTGATGCTGATGTTTTTCTTTCTGACATTGGCTTCGTGTAGTTCCTCTAAACCCAATCCTCCTCAAAAAAAACCTGAAAGCATTGTCATTCCTGTATCCATTCTTGGAAAAGAATCTGAAACCCGCAGGAAATTCCTGCAAAATACACTGAACGAGGAGTTGTCAAAACAATTCAGGATTGTTCCCCAAAAACGTTTTGAAGCGGCTCAGGAACAGGCTTTTCAGGAAATGGAATATGATCAGTGCACGGAAGAACAGTGCTTTATGCTCATCCAGGAATTTTTACAGGTTCCTTACTTGTTCCATTTGGAAGTCATTGCCGAAGATAAGTTGGTCCAATTAAGCCTGAAATTTCTGGACCCGGACAAACAAAAAACCCTCACCGATACCTGTGAAGACTGTTCGACCCTTGATTTAAGCGAACGTTTGAGAAGACTCACAAACCGTTTGCTCAAGGAAAAGGATCTTTTGGAATTTGAAGTCGATGAAGATGAGAAAATGGAATCCACCAGCCATGAAGACCCGAATTCCCCAAAAAAGTTACCCAGGAAAGATGATGTTTCCCGAGATTTTCAGATCAGTGGAATCTATGGCAATTATTCAAAAAATGATCTGAGCATTAAAAATTTATCATATGCTTTTTCCTGGAAAGGGTTTGGATTGGGGCTATCCAACTTCGAACAGAAAATGGAATCCTCAACTGGAAATCAGTATCATGTGGAGGCCAATTTTATTGATTCTTCCATATCTATTGGCAAAAAGCTGACAGGGATGGCGGGAATCGGTTGGGCTGCTTCAGGCCAAGCACAAATCGATTCCGCCCTACAAACCTATCAAAGTCAGCAAACCTATGGTTTCAGGTACTTTGGCCTGCTGGGGTATCAGTGGGAAACGTTGGAAATGATGATTGGTTACCAATATCATCAGTTGAGATACAGAGATATGACCAGTAAAAATAGCGGATTCAAACTAACGAACCCTCTATATGTTTTCGGCTGGTTGATGCTGGTTGGAATTGGGGTGGAGTTCTAGATGCTTGGATTATTTCATTCGATTCTCATTTTGCTGTTGCTCACGCTTATGATTCAGTCCTGCGGTTCAAGCGATACCAACCAGAATGATGTCGATTCGGAATTACCAACCGTTTCCACAGGAAATGATCTTAATCCCAACTCCTCGGGTAACGGACTCTTTGAAATCAAATCAGGTACGGTTTCTTTTCTGATACACGCCACTTCAGCTACAAATACGAAACCTCAATTCAATTCCCTGAAAGACCCTAATGGGAATGAATTATTGACGACCCTTGGAGAGTTTGCCTGGAAATCCAATGGATACAGTAATCTCCTGGTTCCCATTTCTTCCAGCTATGACCCGAAACCCGGAATCTGGAGTTATTCTGCAACCAATTACAGCCAGCTTAAACTGGATATGCGAACCAGTGACCTTTCTGAAACTCCCACCATCAAGGTCCAACCCTATATTTCAGGATCTGATGATATAACTACAGCACTGAACATTATGAAGAACATCTTTTCAACGAATGGGATCAACTTGGATATAGAGGACACAGAAACCCTTGAGAGTAAATATTCCCAGGTAAGTTATAATTTTAATAACAGTACTACTTCTGAAATGGTTTCAAAAGGAGATGAAGACAAGGTCAACCTGTTTTTTATAAATGATTACACCGATGCCGCATATCTTGGAAATGCTGCCGGGATTCCAGGCTCACAGAGACTCAAAGGGAGTTATAATGGTGTGCTAATTAATTTAAAAGCTCATGAATATGATAATGGGAGTGGACTTAAT
>LNZD02000019.1 GCA_001469005.2 SAR324 cluster bacterium lautmerah10 | reverse complement strand
ATTTTATACTTCCCATTTTCTTGTGTGATGAACAGTTCTTTCATCCCTATGTCCGTAATGTTGGATGAAGAGTAATCCTGGACAAATCTGACATGGACCACATTTTTACTTTCCAATATTGACAGATCGCTAATATGGATTTTTCTCTGTTCTATTCTTTTATTCAGAACCCGCTTTCTTTTTGCCCAGCTTTTATAATTGGAACCTCCAGTTCTGAATTTTTCTGAATAGAAACTCAAATAATGTTCAACATCGTCGGATTCCCAGGCTCTTTTCCACAGTTCCACAAATGCCAACAGTGCCTGTTGTTTTTGGTTTCGTTCCTGAGCATTGACGAATCGGACTTCTTCCTTGATGATCACCGGAGTTGAGGCCAATGTAACGAATTGACTGAGGTCTAGAAAATCGGGATTACTGACCGAGATACAACCTCTGGTTGCCACCGGTTCTCCTTCTGATGTCCCATGAATCCAGATACCATCCCCGTTCTTACCATAGAGTACGAGGTCAAGATAGTTGGGATAGGTCAGTTCAAAAGAACCGACTCCATAAACATTTGCAGCCTTTCCAAAATATTCTGCCAATTCCAAACCGGACCAGGATTTAAATAACCAGTAAACCCCGTTAGGCGTTTTCAAATCGCCTTCCCTGAGTTTATCTCCTGTTTTCTTTCCGGTGGTACAAGAAAAACTTTGTTTTAATTCCCATTCATCCTGGAACTGGTAAACCATTAACCGACAGTAGGATTTATCAACCACCAGTACCGTTGAACCAGGATAATCAAAGAAAATCATGGAAGACGGCAACAGTTCATCTGCTTTCACAGAAGACAGATGAAACAAAAAAAGAAATATCAGAAGGAAAGATTTAAAAAACGACATAGGTATTTTGAGCAATCTGCTCAGGATCCATTAACCTGAATGGTTCAGGGATGATAATTTCTTTTTATAAAGCCATAAAACAACACCTACTATCATGGCTATTGGAAGAATAATCAATATAAGTGTGGTGAGATAAAATGCCCCCAATGTTTCTTCGGTTCCAGAAAAACACACGGCACAGGCTTTTAAGATGGATGGGAAACCCGTGAAATAAATCAAAACCGTAAATACTGTAATTCCGGTTTTGTTTTTTAATTCTCCAAACCAATTTTTACTCATAATGTTAAAGTCAGGAATATTTTAAATCAAATAAACCAATGTGTAGAGTAAGGGCCAGATACCAACGACAAAATACCAGAGAATTTGCATCGGGAGTAAGTTGGATGAAATGGTTTCAAAAGATTTCTCTCTTTTAAAATGAATGAAACCATAGGTCATCAAAACTAACGCGCCAAATACATGCAGTCCATGGGCTCCGATGATGAGATAGAATAAAGCTCCGTAAACACTGGAACTGAGTGTCATTCCAAATTGAAGCAATTGAACCCATTCATAACCCTGCAAAACTAAAAAACAAAATCCAAGCAGTATTGCCCCAAGATGGAATTGAGAGGCTTTGGTGATCAGATTATTTTTAAGGAACTTCCTGGACTGATAAACCGCAAACGCGCTTATGATCAATAACAGGGTATTAAAGGCAGTAGATTCAATGGGAAGTCGAGGCTGCCCCCAAGGAGGCCATTCTTCAAGACCGGCTCTGATAATGAGGTAGGCACTGACCAAGCCGGAGAAGAACATCACTTCCGTGATGATGAAAATCACCATCCCGAAAACACCACTGGGGACGATCGGTTTCCGTTTTGGACGGTTTTCTAAATTTACTTCACCTGCAACCAATAAATGTTGCAGGAGCGACCACTTCATAGACGTTGTTCAATACAAGTATTGTCTGCGATGCAATCTTTCCACTGTTGCCCTGAACTGTTCATGATATCTGCCGCAACCCCAAAATAAAATACCCCCAGAAATGTTACGCAGATTATCAATAGATACCAAATTATCTTCTTTTCAAATTGGAGATGCATGAATTTGGCAGCCACCATAAATGTTTTAACTGCAGCAATACCGAAAGCGGTCACAACAGTAACCCAGGGGATTTCCAACATCGGACCTGCAACACTGATGGCCAGAAGAATAAGAAGCCAGAACCAGATTTTTATATAATTGGGATGTGCATGTGCTTCACTCACAATTATGTCCTCTACAATGGGTTAAAAATTAGCAATGTACAGAATGGGAAAAAGGAAAATCCAAACGATGTCGACAAAGTGCCAATACAATCCAATCAGTTCTACCCTTTGGAGATTGTGATTTTTTCTAACATCAAAAGAGATCATGCCCATGATCACCATTCCTCCGATGACATGGAGGGCATGAAGGCCCGTTGCTGTAAAATAGAAGGACCAGAAAACATTTTCAGTCAAAGTTATCCCACCATAAATCTTGGATGAATACTCGTAGGTTTTTACCAGCAAAAAAACCAGCCCTCCGCCAATAGTGAACCAGATGTAGCGAAAAGATGCCTGAATATCTCCTTTTTCAGCAGCCGCATGAGCCAAGACGATGCTCAAGCTCGAGGTGAGCAGGACAAAGGTATTAAAGGCACCAGCAGCAGTACTGGTCATGTCTGCATCTTCAAATCCAGGAGCATTGTTGAATTTGAAAAGCAGGAAGCACATGATCAAGCCTCCAAAGATAAAAATTTCGGAAGCTAAACCCCACCAAACAGCCAACCTGCCGGTAGGAATACCGGTTCTCATTCGATGAGTTGCAATGGGGCCTTGTAATGACATTTTGGTATCTCTCTATTGTTTATTGATTAGGAGCAAGGTGTTGAGGCCAATAATCCTCTTCTCTTCCAGGAACACTATATTCATAGGGTCCCCTGTAGATTGTTGGAAGCTCTGCAAAATTGCCATGTGGAGGAGGAGAAGATACCGTCCATTCCAAAGTGTTAGCTTTCCATGGATTAAGGGGTGCTTTCTTTCCTTTGAACATGCTGTTAAAGAAATTATAAATAAAAACAAATTGGAACAGTAACAAAATCACTAAGGATACTGTTGCAAATATCCTGATACTCTGAAGATCAGGAGAAGCGAGGTCAGGATATTGGGTGAAGTCAGCGATCCTTCTGTGTTGGCCGGCCATTCCCACCAGAAAAAGCGGTAGGAAAAGGCCGTTGAAAGGAATGAAAGTTCCCCAAAAATGAATCTTGTTCAGGGTTTCATCCATCATCCTTCCAAACATTTTTGGAAACCAATAAGTTATCGCAGCAAACATTCCGATGATGGTGATCGGGAAAAAGGTATAGTGAAAGTGTGCAATCACAAAATAACTGTCATGAAAATAAACATCCAAAGCACTGGCTCCCAAATAAATTCCTGTGACTCCGCCTATCAGAAATGAAACCAGGAATCCAAGGGCCCACAACATGGGTGTGGAGAATTCAATCGAACCCCCATATAGAGTGGCAATGAATGAAAAAAGCATCTCTGCAATCGGAATTGAGATCAAAATGGTGGTTACCACAAACACATTCGCCATTCTGGGATCGATCCCGGCGACAAACTGATGATGGGCCCAGACGATGAAGGAAAGTCCTCCGGTTCCAAATGCTGTGTAGAGAATGGTGCGATAACCAAACAGTTTCTTCCTGGAAAAAACGGTTATGATTTCAGCTACGATACCCATGGTCGGTAATAGAACCACATAAACTTCAGGATGTCCGAAGAACCAGAACAGATGTTCCCAAAGTAATGGATCTCCGCCACCCGAAGGGATGAAAAATGACGTTCCTAGACGCTGGTCAAAAAAGAGCATCACTGCTCCTGCTACCAACGGACCAACGGAGGCCATAAAAAGGATGACCGCAATGTTGATCATCCAAACCACAATTGGGATGTCCATCATCCCCATACCCGGTGCACGTGCATTCATGGTGGTAGTGACAAAATTAATCCCGCCTAATAGAAAAGCTACAATTTCCAAAAACACTGCTAGCAACCATAAAGATGCTCCCCAGTTAGTAAGATTATAGGCAGCAACTGCAGACAAAGGTGGATATGAAGTCCAAGCTCCACCAAACCCACCCCCTGTAACAAAAAAGGAAAGGATCAAAACCAAAGCACTAACTAAAAATATTTGATAAGAAAGTCGGTTGAGCCTTGGAAAAACCATGTCATCACAACCGATCATCAGAGGAATCAACCAATTTCCAAACGCTGCAATGAGTACTGGCATGGCAACCCAGAAAATCATGATCGTTCCATGGTTAGTAACCAACATGTTGTACTTAGCTGCATCGACCAGACCATAAAACGGAACCTCCTCTCCAGGCCAAGCTAGTTGCATCCGGAAGGCATAAGCGAAATATCCGCCTATTGCCGCCATGATCAAACCAGTAAACATGTACTGGAAACCGATAATCTTATGATCTACTGAAAAAATATACTTGTCCCAGAAACTCATCTCATGATGAGCATCATGAGCTTCAGTTTCATGAAGAATCGCTTCTGCTTGTTGCCCCATAAATAACTCCTAGAAGATTGATTTTCTAAGTTTATAAAATTCGTTAAAAACTTTGTGCCAATTCTATGGCATAGGGTGAATCAGTCTCTGACTTGGAAACGGTAAATGGGAGAGGTACCGGTCCCAATTGCCGCTTCTTCTCAAAATGACTTTCATAAGTTCCGGCACGGATGGCATCCATTGTTTCATCATAACTTTTTCGGTCTGGATGAACCGTAATGGCAGCAAACATCATACTATGACCACGGCCACATATTTCTGCGCATTGCAGGTCGAAGGTTCCAGAAATGGTCGGTTTGAACCACCCTCTGATGGTTCTTCCCGGAATGGTGTCTTGCCTCAACCTAAATGCCGGTATGGCAAAATTATGCAGAACATCACGAGATTGAAGTTCAAAATGGTACGTATTGTCTTTGATGACATGCAGGTCATTCACCGTATTCACATCATCTTCCGTGTCTAATTTCCCATCTGCACCGGTGTGAACAAATGACCAACTCCATTGCTGACCAATCGCACGGATGGTGTCTTCGTTTGCCGGCAAGGTCTGTTTCACATTGACCCAAACCACAATCACAAACCCAATAAGAAATACGTCAAACGCGATGACCCCATAATGCGGATAATGGGTCCAAACCTTTTCAGAATGTTTTTCCCCTGAGATGTAAAGGGCCTTAACCCCTTCTCGTCTTCGAAATCTGATCATGAAATAAAACAAAGTTGCCAATGTGATGACAAACCAGAAACCCACAATGATCGTGATCAGGTCGAAGAGAAAATCGATGTCTCCGGCGAAAGATGACGCTGCCGGGACAAAACTGGTGATCAGTCCCAGATCTAAATATTCATTCATGATTCAATATTGCTTGTTATTGTTTTTAAAGAACAAAAAGGATGACGGCCAACATAAATAGTGCTGCGCCTATAAAGACAACACGGAAAAGTTTGACTGCCATCTCATTCGCTTCAGAATTTTCCATCAGCTTTCCTTTAAATGATAAAGATCCGATCGATCACCATTACTGTGCAAAGGACCGGTAGATAAACTATTGAAACTAGAAAGACCATTCTTGCTCTCTCAACACTCCGCTCTTTCATAAAACCGACAATGGATGCTAAAAAACCAATTCCACTCATAATTGCAACCAAGAGGAAAAAGAAACCGCCCTGTTCGACAAAATAAAAAGTAAGGCTGGAGATCAGCAGCAAAACACCATTGACCAGCATGTGAAATGCGGTTCTTGAACCATGCTGATCATCTCGAGAAAGCATCCTGAATCCCCCTAAACGGTAATCATCGCGGTACATCCAGGCAATGGCAAAGAAATGAGGTAGCTGCCAAAAATAAAGTAACAAGAAAATGGGAACACAGTTCCAGTCAAGTTGTCCTGTTTGAGCAGCCCAACCCATTAACGGCGGTAAAGATCCGGTAACCGCCCCAAACCAGGTATTCATCCAGGTAAGCCTCTTCAATGGAGTGTAAATGAAAATGTAACTCCCTAGAGTTAACGCTCCGAGAACCGCAGTAATCAAATTGATGGTTAATGCAAGATAGGAAACCCCGAGTATTGAAAGAATAATTCCAAAAATGAGGGCTTCTTCCGGCTCCAATCGCCCCGAAGGGAGAGGCCTTTGTTTAGTACGCATCATCCTGGCGTCTTGGGAACGTTCCTGCCATTGATTGAGGACGTGAGCGCCTGCTCCTGTAAGAGCCGTACCGAAAATCAGTTGGAAAAGAGTAAAATTGATGCTGCTTCCAGCTGGAAGCAGATAGCCGATGAGGGTGCTCATCAGAACAATGAACAGCAACCTCGGCTTGGTCAGTGCGAAGTAATCACCCAGAATTGAAATCGATATGGATTCCCCTGGTCTTAGTGCTCTTTCTCTAGAATTCAATGAGTTTTCCTTGATCATCCATGTTCGGGGCGACCGCAAAGTGATACCATGAGCCTGAATAATGGCGCAAGTTTTTTACGTAAATTTACTTAAGAAACCCTTAATTTTTTTTTTAAGTTCCCTTCAATCCCTTTTATTTTAAGAAAATCATTGTTTTCGTGTGTTGAGCACTACGTTTGCAGAAGTTAGAATAGAAGAGTATTTATTACAAAAAACAATCCTGCACTTGAATCTTCCTGAATGGTCACCATGCAACGCAATGCTTCCAAAAACGCTGTCAGTACCGAAAAAAAATTAAACTCAGGAATGGATCAAAGAGGAAACCAACTGAGAGAGGAATTTTCACGGCAATTCCTCCATGGGATGTCGGACCGCATTCAGAGTGATTTTGGTCCTAAACAGCTTGAAAGGTTTCTTAATAATAAATTCGAATTTTTCCTGGAAGCGATGGGAAAACAGGGATTGCTTCGTCTGGAAAGAGGAAAAGGGCCCGGTGACCAGGATTATCAGACAAGATACAACGGTACTGCCACCATTGAGATTGTAAGTCCGATTGCACCTTACGGGGTAGTAACCCTGGAAAAACTGATGCGTGAAAGAAACCTCCATGTCACACGCAGCCTTCATCCGATGATGTCGGTTAGTTTTGACCGGGAAGAGAAGCTGATTTCCATTTCTGCTCCGGATCCGGAAAAGCAAATCTACGATTACATCTACATTCAGTTTGAATCCGATGGGAGTCCTGAAAAACTGAAGGAATTGGAAACAGCGATCTCCAGGCACATGCTTGCCGTCCAATGTTCCTTCAAAGATCAATCTTCCATCCTGGACAAACTTGAAGAAATAAAAAACCGTTTAAGCGAACAGCAGAATCTTTCTGAAGAAGACGTCATAGAATGGCAGCAACTCTGTGATTGGCTGAAGAAGGATAATTTTTCATTTTTCGGTTACTGCTCATTCAGCAGAAAAAAATCAGTCTCCGATCAAGCCTTTGAACTCCAAAAATCTTCCGGACTGGGAATTTTAAGCGATACGTATTTAGATCAGGACGGGAACCAGATGTCCGAGGTGCTCAAGGCCCATCTTTGGCGGAATCAACAAAGCACCTTTCCATTTAAACTCGACAGGGTTGCGATCACCAGCCCGCTTTTACGGTTTGAGAACCTCATGCGCCTTGGCCTCCAATTACCTTCAGGTTCCTCCCCAGAATCAGACCCAGAACAAGTGGAACATGTTTTTTTGGGACTTCTCCGCAGTAGTTCTCTTAATGTCAAAAACACGGAAACACCTTTAATACACAGGAAAATGAAGTCCATTTTCCAGAACAAGAGGATGCTTCCCAACAGTTACGATTATAACGAAGTCGTCCGTATTTTCGGTGCCACCCCGAAATTTGAAATGTTCCGGTCCACCCCTGATGAACTGCTTCAGATGGTCGAGGACATGTTTTCTGTGCATGACCCCAACCGTATCCATTGTTTCAGGATCAAAACCAAAGCTCCGGGGATGCTGAAATTGATGATCATGTTACCGCTACCATTGTTCAATGAAACTTCGATTCGGAAGGTGATCCGGTTTCTTGAGGAGCGTTTCAATCACAGCAGTCTGGAATGGTACACCGCATCCGAAGGGGAAAAATGCAGACTCCACCTCGAAATCCAGACCGATCATGAAACATCAGGAATGCTGGATCAGAGGGTCGATCTTCCGGAACTGGAAAAAGAACTGAGTGACCTGATCAATCCCTGGGACTATCGCCTCAAGGAATGGCTTCGCAATCATTATCCCGGATCTGATGGGAAATTGCTTTTTGAACGGTATTCGCCTTTGATGCCGGAACATTACAAGGCCAGGGTCAGTTGTGAAGAAGCTGCTGAAGACATCCGTTTTCTGGAAAAACTCTCCCATGGAGAATCGATTCAAGTGGATTTAAAGCCCTTTCAGACTCCAACTGTGATCAGCGGTGCTGTTTCGCTTTTGCTTCTCTACACCCGTGAACAGTTGGATCTCAACAGGGTCATGCCTGCACTTCAGAATCTTGGCGTGCATGTCATCGATCAACTCTCCACCCGTTTTGGAGACCATGAAACAACCCTGGGTTACATCCAATCATTTCGAGTCACGCGCACGGATGGTTCCGCCATCGACGAAAGTCGATACAAGCCATTGATTGAAGAAATCCTGCGTGAAGAATTCCTTGAAAGAACACGTAACGACCCGTTAAATGCCCTTGCATTATTGGCCGATTTGAACCTCGGAGCGATTAAAATCCTACAGCTTTACCGCAACCTTTATCTCCAGTTGGATGATCCCTACAGCAGAGATACGGTCAACCAGTGTTTGTTGAGAAACCCCGGCTGCGCAAAAAGTCTTTACCAAATATTTTTGACACGATTCTCTCCAGCACAAAATTTCGGCCCCCTGGAATACCGTCAAAAAGTTCTTCTTCCCGAAAAAGAGAATCAGTTCAAGGATCTTCTCAATGAGGTCAAGGACATCAGTGAGGATGTCATTTTAAGAAGACTCTATGATTTGATTCAAAACACGCTCAGAACTAATTTTTTCAGGAAACATGAAATCTCTGAAACTTTCATCTCGATCAAACTGGATTCGAGAAAAGTTGAGAAAATGCCGATCCCCACTCCGCTCTTCGAAATTTTTGTCCAGGATGTAGGAATGGAAGGCACACATCTGCGCTTTGGGAATGTCGCTCGGGGAGGTCTGCGATGGTCCGACCGGCCGGATGATTTCCGTACTGAAATTCTTGGATTGGCGAAGACCCAACAATCGAAAAATGTTGTCATCGTTCCAGTTGGTTCAAAAGGAGGATTTGTCCTGAAAACCGAAATCAAGGACCGGAAAACCCTCCGAGAAGAATCCCACTTACAATATCAGCGTTTCATCAGGGGAATGCTTGAAATTACAGACAACCTCGATCCTAACGGGAACCCATCCCACCCCCGTGATGTGATCTGTTATGACTCGATGGATCCCTACATGGTCGTAGCCGCAGACAAGGGGACAGCAACATTTTCTGACACGGCAAATCAGATTTCCAAGGAATACGGTTACTGGCTGGGAGATGCCTTTGCTTCTGGAGGATCGAGCGGTTACGACCACAAAGAAGAAGCAATCACATCACGCGGTGCCTGGGAATGCATCAAACTTCATTTTCTGGAAATGGGGCATGAAATAGAATCAGAAATCACCAGGGTCGTCGGAATTGGAGACATGAGCGGCGATGTTTTTGGAAACGGGATGTTGCTCAGCAAAACCCTCCAGTTGAATGCGGCCTTCAATCACCTTCACATCTTTCTTGACCCGGATCCAGATCCTGAACTCAGTTGGAAAGAACGTCACCGTCTCTTTCAGATGAGTAATTCAAGCTGGAAGGATTACAACTCTTCGATCATCAGCAGGGGCGGAGGAGTCTTTGAGAGACGGGCAAAGGCCATCGATCTCTCTCCAGAAACTCGGGAGATGCTTGGCACCGACGAAAAAAGCCTTACCGGAGAAGAGGTCATTCAATTGATTTTAAAAATGAAAGTCGACCTGATCCTTTTCGGCGGTGTTGGGACTTTCGTAAAAAGTCCTGCCCAAAATAACCTTCAAGTGGGAGACCAAGCCAACAATTCCATCAGGATCGATTCCAGTGAACTCGGAGCAAGAGTGGTCGGTGAAGGCGCAAACCTCGGCCTGACTCAACTCGCCAGGATCGATTTCAATCACCGAGGAGGCCGGCTCAACACCGATGCGATCGACAATTCTGCAGGTGTCAACATGTCTGATTATGAGGTGAATCTGAAAATCCTGCTGGAAAAGATGCAGAAATTGAAAAAAATCACTTCAGAATCTGAACGAAACCATCTTCTTGAGGAAGCAACCGATGAGGTTTCAGAACTGGTTCTTGCGAATAACCGGGCACAACACCGTTTGATTTCGAAAGATGTTCTCCGTTCCAAAAAACGGTTTCGCCATTTTCGCAGTCTGATCCAACATCTCAGCGAAAAAGGGCTCAACAAACGAAGTGAATACATTCCTTCCAGAAGCGAACTGGATCAGTATGAGCAATCCAAACAACCGATCCCGCGTCCGGTTTTGGCAGTCCTCCAGGCTTATGCCAAGATGGAAGTCTATGAAGCCTTAACGGCTCCGGAGGTTGAGATCATTCCTTCCCAGGACGAAGAATACCTGGCCTACCTTCCGGAAAAATTAAAAACGAAATTTGGAGAGGAAGTACATCAGCATCCACTGAAAAAGGAAATCATTTCAACCGTGATCACCAACCGGATTGTCAACCAGGCTGGAAGCTGTTTTTTCGCAAGAATGCAGCATTTGAGCGGAAAAGGCATCCCACAGATCTCGCAGGCATACCGGATCATGGAAACCTGCATCAATGCCAAAGTTCTGCGTCAACGAATCGATGAATTACCCGGGTTTTCTCTGGAAGAGCGCTACCTGGCCCAGATCGACCTGGAAGAAAGCATCTTCAATCTGGTCAGAACCATCTTGGAAGAAAATGCTGACATCAGCGAAGGTTTGGTGGTTTCTCAATTTCAGTCAATCCTTGCAGAACTGGAAAACACAAAAATCAATCAAGATCCTCCTGCCACAGATCTTGAAGGTGTTCCGGAGAATTCCAAGCAAGAGGCTTCATTGGAAACGGAAATTTCTATCAGGGATTCAGAAAAACCAAAGATCAAATCAGAATCCTTGATCCCTGCTGATTTGAAGCAATCCCTGCATCTGCTGCCGGATGTTTTGCATCTGGTTCAAAACTTTGATTTACCGGTTGTTCTTGCCCGAAATCTGGTGATTCAAATCGAAGATAATTTCGGATTCAAATGGATCCTCGCACAAATGGATTCAATGAAGATTCAGACCAATATGGAACTCGAACATCAGGACATGCTCACCCGTAATCTGGGATTACGAAAGAAAAAGCTCCTGCAGCTTTCCACACCCTTCTTTTTGGAAAACAACAAATTAGAACTTAGAAATTGCTTCAGCAAGCTGGGTAATGAATTTGAAACCGGATTAAACAACTATCAAAAATTGTTGGATGAAATCCAGGGAGGACCTACTGTCAATCTGAATAATTTGACAGTACTCTTAAGTCGGCTGGACTTTCTGGAAAAAACAAAAACACCCGCCAACCAAGGGAACGCGGATTGAGGAGGAAGAAGCGAAACCATATTTTCATGCCATCCCTCCTCCATGCTTGCGGATGTCATCAATTCCACCTAGAAGTATTAAATTGATGGATTCTTCCATTCATTGAACCATTACCAATCTTTATCTTTGATGAACATCTTCATTCTCGCAGGCGGCAGCGGCTCCCGTCTTTGGCCCTTCAGCCGGCACATGACCCCCAAACAATTTCTTAATCTTGGAAGCACCCATGAGTCCCTGCTTCAGGAAACCTGCCGGCGCCTGGAAGGTTTGGCCCATGAGAGCCAGATCCGTGTGATTGGTTCAAAATTCCATGAATATGAACTGAAGCAGCAACTCCAGCAGGTTTATTCTGAATTCCCTGAAGCAAATTTACTGTTGGAACCGGTCGGCAGGAATACCGCTCCTGCTGTCCTTTGGGGGTTAAACCTGCTTTCAGAAAAAGACCTGCAGGACCCCTTACTGATCCTGCCTGCAGATCACCTGATCGGAGATCTTAAATCCTTCCGGGAAGCCGTCAGCAAGGCAGAAGATCTTTGCAGATCCGGCTTTATTGTCACTTTTGGGATCAAACCGGAGCGTCCTGAAACAGGATACGGTTATCTCAAATCAGGTTCTCCCCTGGACCATGGTTATCGGCTTGAACGTTTTGTGGAAAAACCCGATCAGCAGAAAGCACTCGAATATCTGAAAAGCGAAGAATATACATGGAATGCGGGAATTTTCATGTCTACCGCCCAGGTGTTGATGAATGCTTTCCAAGACCATGCTGGAGAAATGTACAGCGTCTTTTCTGAAGCCAAAAATGATGGGGCTGATTTACTCGACCAGCAAATCGTGCAGAAACTGTATCAAGCTGTCAAAAACCAATCTATTGATTACGCGGTGATGGAACATGTCCAGAATGCGGCGGTGCTTCCAGTCAGCATGGATTGGAGTGATTTAGGAAGTTGGGAAAGCCTTTATGATATTTCCAAAAAAGATACATCCGGCAACGTCCTCCGAGGCAACGTCATTTCCCATGACACAAAAAATTCACTGATTTTCAGCACCAAAAAGCTGGTCACCAGTATCGGGGTGGAAAACCTGCTGATTGTTGAAACCGAAGACGCACTCCTCGTCTGTGACCTGAAAAAATCCCAGGATGTTAAAAAACTGGTTGAAACTCTGAAAGTTAATCCCCGTTCTTGGCTGAGTAAACAGAAACACCAGCATCGAAGTGAACATTGGGTCGTGATCGAGGGAGAAGCGGAAATCCTCAATGGCACGGAAAAAAGAATCATCGCCGCTGGAGAATCCACCTTCATTCCCAAAGGCACACTCCATCAACTGGGCAACCCGACCCAAAATACGTTGCAATTGATTGAAGTTCAAATGGGCGAACATCTCGGGGAAAACGACATAGAACGATTTGAATAGGTTTAAGCATGTCTTTCAGGATTGAAAAAGAACTTACTACGCACCCTCTAGGGAAACTGGGCTTGCCGGGAAATTCCCTGGATAAGCTTCAGTTGCTTTGTGATGCACGGACGATGAGAGAGTTGGATCGTAATGCCATTGAAAACATCGGCATTCCCGGGATGGTGTTGATGGAAAACGCAGCCCGAAGCTTTACCGATTTACTGGAGCAGGAGATCCTCTCAAAAAATCCCGAGCAGATGGTCGTCGTCTGCTGTGGCAAGGGCAACAACGGTGGCGACGGATTTGCCATCGCCCGACATCTCGCCAATCGAAACTATCGTGTGACAGTGGTCCATGCCGGGGAGGCAAAAACTGAAGACGCCTTTAAGAATCAGCAGATCTGGGAACAATTCGGTGAGAGTGTTTCCTTTCCAAGTTCCGATGCATCCCGAATCATCAATTCTGCTGATATCCTTGTCGACTCCATTTTCGGTACCGGACTGGAACGTGAAATCGGCGGCGCCTACCGTGAGTGGATCGAAATCATTAACGACTGCAACGCCGCCTCAAAATGGGCGGTAGACATTCCTTCAGGAGTTTATTCCGATGACAGCCGAATCCGCGGACAAGCGGTCCGTTGTGATTACACCGTTAGCATGCAGTATGGTAAAACCGGGTGTTTCCAGTTTCCTGGATCATCCCTTTCCGGCAAAATCTTCATCCCGGACATTTCCATTCCGTTCCATGCCGATTGCCTCAAAAATCCGGACCATGAAAATCATCTCGGCACCTGGCTCTCAACACCTGCGTTTATAAAGAAACTCCTACCCCGAAGACCACTGGAATCGCATAAAGGGGATTTTGGGCACCTCTTTACGGTTTGCGGTTCTTCAGGAATGGCCGGAGCCGCCATGCTTGCCTCCATGGGCGCCCTGAAAAACGGAACCGGTCTGGTTACGGCTTGCGTCCCTTCCAAACTTCGGGACGCCCTTCCGGGACAAGCCCCAGAAATCATGACCCTCTCCCCGCCGGAATGCTTGGAGAAGTTCGAGGAAAAAGATTCAGAATTTGTCATTGATAGAAGCCACAAAGGTTCGGCAACGGTGTTAGGCTGCGGATTAGGGATTCATTCACGGACCACTGAATTCGTGCGAACGCTTTGCCGGGAAATCACTTCTCCTCTTCTGCTCGATGCGGATGGATTGAACCATCTTGATCCTGAATGTCTGATCGAACGTGATTCACCCACGTTCATCACTCCCCATCCTAAAGAACTATCAAGACTGTGCGGACTGAGCGTCAGTGAAATTCAGGAATCGAGAATAGAAACAGTCCGTGCCCTCAGCCGTGAATGGAATACCGTGATCCTGCTGAAGGGAGCCTACAGTGTGATTGGGGCACCGGAGGGTGCTGTCTTCATCAATCCTTTTGCCAATCCCGGTCTTGCCACAGCGGGGTCCGGGGATGTACTGAGCGGAATCATCGGAGGTTTCCTGGCTCAGGGCTTAGCCCCTTTGCAGGCAACATTGGCGGGAGCGTACTTGCATGGCAGTGCTGCAGAATGTCTGCTTCAGCAAGAACCTTCCTTGATTCTCTGCGCATCCGATCTTTTTCGGGGCATCGGAATGGCACGCTATCAACTTCTTTGAAAATCCGGAAAAAAACTTTTCAGGGTAGAATCGAAGAATGCTGTAGGAGGATCGGCGCTTCCTGGGATAAATCCAAAAGAAAACTAAATCGTGATGGATGGTTTTCAGTATTTCCGTCTTTATTCATGCTGAAGGTATATTCTCCATTCAGCAAATATCCCATTTCCATTTGATGAACCCGGAGGGTTTTCTTGTGCATTTCTACAAGAGTTCCCTTTTTGGCAAGCCCCAAAAAATATTGTTCAATTTCTTCAGGAGTGTGAAGAATATTCCGGGAAAAGGTAGGGACCAGAGTCGCATTCTTAGCATAAAGTCCCATTAAACCTGGAAGGTCCGATTGGTTCACATAATTCGCCCAGTTTTCAATCACATTTTCGGCAGACATATCCATCGATTTGTTCATCTCACCTTAAAATTAACATTTTCTTCATAACGGAATCAGGGCATTGCTGCATCCGCAATGATCCTGGTCAAGCGGGGCCATCAGGCTGTCTTTCAACAGTTTTCTGAGACGCTGCATCGATGCTTTGATCAATCCGTCTCCATATTCCAGATCCACCGCTCCCTGCTCCATTCCGGTTGCCATGTTGACCACAACGGAAACCGCTGCGTAACAGAGTCCCAACTCCTTGGCCAATTGAGCTTCAGGCACATTCGTCATTCCAACAACATCCCCTCCCCATTGACGAATCATCCGGACTTCAGCCGCAGTTTCAAAACGCGGCCCTTCCGAACAGCAATAAACCCCTTCACCTTTGAATCCGGGAGGTTGATCTTTCGCCGTTTCACTCATTCTTTTTCTCAGGTTCCGACAATAAGGATCACTCATGTCAAAATGCTTCACTCCTGATTCACCTCCATCAAAATAGGTCAATGACCTGCCCCGAGTATTATCAATCAGGTCTGTCAACAAGATCAGATCCCCATTCTGGAAATCAGGATTACAGGACCCAACCGCGGTTCCTGCAAGAACATGGCGGATGCCCAGCATTTCGAGTGCTTTGAGATTGGCTTTGTAGTTAACCTTGTGCGGGGGAACCGAATGACCTTTGCCGTGACGATTGAGGAAACCCAGTTCTGAATCTCCGTGCCGGATGATCTCTACATCCACAGTACCAAAAGGGGTTTCAACGGATTCGGTCCGAAGCAGGTCTCCCGCATCATAAAAACCGGTACCTCCTATGATGGCTCCATTCATTGTTTTCTTGCGAAAAAAGGTTTAGTGAAGAAAAACATCATCTTTGATTTTGTAGTTTCGCCCACTCCGGTATCTCCACGCCAACTCGAATCCAACCGTTCATGATGTCATCTCTAATCTGTTCCAGTCGATTTGAAATGTATTCCGGTACGTTTCGATTCAATGGAGTCAGTTCCACACCTCCATTTTTAAGATCATAAATGACCTTCCCCGAAGGGAATCTGCCTTGAAGGGTGTCTTTGACGGTTTGAAAAACAACGACATTGTACAGCTTTCTCGTGTTGGTTAAAACACGATTTGCTTCAGAGAAATACGGATCAGAACCGGAACCGATGAGCAGAAATTTTGCTTCATTCGAAGCCGCAATCACACCAGAACCAGCGTCTCCTGCAAGCGTGTATATAATATCCGAGCCTTTAATGTTCTGATTGAGAGCGAGTTGTTTTCCTGCATCAGCATTCTTGAAACTCCCGGCAAATCCATACCTGACTTGAATGTAAGGATTGATGTATCGGGCTCCCTGGAAAAAACCAGCCATGGAAGTTTTCACGGATGGAATCTCCTGTCCAGCCACAATACTCAGCCTCCCATTATGCCGAATTGGGAAGCGTGCGTTTTGATCTTGGTCCAGCATAGCGGCCAGTGAACCGGCCAAAAAGGACACCTCCTGTGAGGCAAATACGACTGAACCAAGATTCGGCAGACCTTCCAATTCAACATCGGTCAAAACAAATTTGGTTCCTGGGAACCTTTGTGAAGCTTCGATGAATGCTTGCTTCATCAAAACCCCATTTCCAATCACCAGTTCATAACCTCCTTGAACATAACGTCCAATGATTTTCGAGTAATCTTCTTCCTTTGCTGCAGAGACGGCACTTCCCTTAATCCCCAGTTCTTTTTCCGCCTGAACCAATCCCTGGTAGGCGAGTTGATTGTAGCTTCTGTCATGCATACCAAAATCATCCATCACCAAACCGACCTTAAGAGAAACAGCATGCAATCGATTTCCAGGATAAAAGCAGATCCAAACCATGACCGAGATAAAGACCATGGCTCGAAGATATTGCAACGAGCGTTTTATTCTTGGATAGACCACGTATGGCTTAGAAGAAACAAATAGAGGATTAAAAGATTTTTCATAACACACCCAAAAATCATAATAGCATCATGATCTGCTAAACGATGAGAAATTTTTGGGACAGAGAATGAGTCTTCCTGAAATAAAAACTCAGATCCTGCGTGCAATTCGCCGAGTGTGATAAAAAACCCTTTTAAGAATGTCGATCATAGCAATTTCGATGCGATAGCTTCCAATCGCATCGTCCTTATTTCCAAGAAGTTCAAGAGACTGTTCCTTCTTGAAGGATTCCGCAGTTTCAGAAACATGATCTTTCATCTTACTCACCTTTTTTGCCAGGGCAGAATCCTGATTTTCCAGGGCGTTCATGGTCGTTTTGAAGGCTTTGACCGTCTCATTGATCATTGGCTGGAGTTTTAGCAAAGACTCCTGGTCCAACTTGATTGCGTTACTTTCCATCTTCTTTCGTATCTGCAGGATTTCAACATGAAGAAATTCAGACATGTTTTCCAAATGGTTGACAACCGAAAGCAGATTCATCAGTTTCTGACTCTGTTCCGGGCTTAGATCTCCAGAATTCAGATTTCTCAAATACTCGAGGGTCATCGATTCCAATTGTTCAATTTCCCTCCGTTTTGTTTTCAGTAACTCATGTTCCCTTTTCTTACCCTGGCTTAAAAAAACCAGGATGGCAGACAACATCTCAACCACCCGGTTTCCAATACGCATACACTCATGACCGACTGCCTCAAGCGCCAACTCGGGAGTCTGATATAAGGATTCATCGAGGTATCGAACCTTGAGGGACTCCGGCTCTTTGGGCTTCGGTTTATCCGGTAAAATACGATTCAGAAAATGGGCTAACTGTGAGGTAAATGGTAAAAAAATGATTGCCATGGTGACATTAAAAAAAGTATGTGCATTGGCAATTTGCCTTGGCACCACCGCTGCAAGAGCATCCTGAACCGGCATCGATGGATCGGCGACAGGAGAAAAGGATCTCGCCAAGTCCGCAAAGGGACTGATGAAAGGTAAAATCAAGATCACCCCTGCCGTATTGAAAAACACATGGACCATTGCCACCCTTACTGCTTCTCTCGGTTTTCCTATCGATGCTACTCCGGCAGTGATGCAGGTGCCAATGTTCGCACCAAGAGAGAGGGCAATTCCCGCTTCGAGGGTAATGATACCCTGCATCGCGAGAACGATCACCACCCCGGTGGTGGCGGAACTCGACTGAACCAATGCTGTAAACAGCGCTGCCGTGAGAATACCCAACAATGGATTTGACATGTTGGCCATCAAATTGATGAAGTCTTCATTCGTCCTCAGGGGTTTCATCGTCCCACTCATAACCGACATCCCGTAAAAAACCAGTCCCAGCCCGAGCAGAATACCCCCGTACTGCCTGATGGCTTCCTTCTTCGAAAAAAACAACATTCCAAAACCGACGGCGATCATCAGAAGCGCATATTTTGTCACTTTGAAGGCAATGATCTGTGCAGTGATGGTGGTCCCGATGTTGGCACCAAATATGATGGAGACAGACTGGGAAAGGCTCATCAAGCCCGCAGAAACGAACCCCACCAGCAAAACGGTGGTCACCGAAGAGGACTGAATGATCGCGGTGGTTACAGTTCCAGTCAGCACTCCCAAAAAACGATTCTTTGATAAAGCCGCAAGAATCAGCTTCATTTTCTCTCCAGCAGCTTTTTTCAAGCCATCACTCATCAATTCCATCCCGTAGAGAAAAAGGGCCAAGCCTCCCAGAAGTCCCATCGTGATATTAAAAGGGTTCAACTCCTGCCCCTTAGTCTCTCCTGCTGCTCCCATGATTGTTAAGGGAACCAAAAGCCCACAAAGCCAAAACAATGAAAAAACCTTTTCCTTAATCGAAAACATCATTTTTCCTTCCTGAAAATCTTTCCTTTCTGAATAAACGGCTAAAACTTATTTTATTAGAAAATGGTTAGAAATCGATTTAATTTTTGGAGGTCTATTTCTCCCCCAAGTGGACTTTAAAGTATGGCTTGTTTTCCCCTTCTACTGGGAATGTCTTAGGGGAGAGGATCCGTAATGATGGTCAGACTCAGTGAAAAACTTTATTTTGTTTCTGCACTGAATTCGATCATCAGGTTTTGGATCTCTGAGGTAAAGGAGGATTCTGTGTTGTCACCATCGGCCATGATCATCAATCCGACGGTTTGCTGCGGACTTTCAAATTGAAATTCGGAGTTTTTCCAACCGCTTTCAAAATCTTTGCTGGGAATGGAGATCATTTCGACTTTCTTGCTGAATGGATTTTTCCAACGTTTTCCCGGAGCATTTCTGGCTCCCGGAAGGAGAAAAACCACCCTGTCCGCAGAATGATTTAAAACCTCTGCAGCCTTACGGATCCATTGGGGACTTCCGAAAAGATCGATGAAATCCGATTTGCTTTTCAAAATCAATCCCACCCTTATGAAAGCATCGTCTCCTTGCTTGCTTGCTTCATGGACTGCATCTTCGACCTTCAACAACCCTTCTGATTTCCAGTCAAATTGAACTCTTTTGATGTTGGTGATCCTTTCAAAAGGAAACAGTAGAAAAGAAGCAGACTGGTCAACCTTCACGATGATCCGATCATCCCTGAAACTGAAACGGTTGGGCTTAATGCGTTTAAAATTGATCGGTGTGAATAATTCTTCTGATAGTTTCAGTTTAAGAACTGTGCTGTCCAACTCCCTTGGAAAAGAAACGTTCTGCTTTAAAGACTCTTGGTTTTCATGATTTTTCAAAATACAGGAAATGCATAGGAGTGAAGTCACTCCTAAGAGCACAGACCACAAAATTACTTTTTTGAACTGCATGTAATTCATTGACTGATTGAGCTCTTAGGAATTCATTTTAAAAATTATTTCATCCTTCTGAAAGAAGCTTTCGGAGTGCTTCACGGTCCCGTCTCAATCTTTCTTCCAGGGGCAAATTCAGGATCCCAATCGGTCTTCCTGGAGAAGAAAATATTTTTTCTTGAATGTCCATCTGCTCTTCCTGCCGAATCGTTGTTCTCGACTTTTGGCCCAATACATCTTTCAGCAACATCAAATAAGAAAGCAGAATGACGACCAAAGAGAAGACCGGGAACATCAGGTTCCATTCCAAGCCTTCAAAGAATTCGAGTTGATTCAACAGTTCCAAATCAGTTCCTTGGAGAAATCAAACATAAATCATGCAACTCGTTTTTTTGAAAGCAGAACAAATTAAGTCTCAGGAATCAACCGGGAAATTAAGGAAGATGGTCGGGTAGGATGCTTTGCGACTCAAAACCAGACGGATGGAATGCCTGAAATAAATTTGATAAATACCGCTTCTTCCTAGTAGGCATCAGGACTGGGAACGTTCGATCAGATCGATGCTCTGATGGGCGGCCTGTTCGAGAATGGATGACAGTTCCAGAGTTTGAAGCTGACGATCCTCCATCAGGATGTTTCCATCGACCATGACGGTTGTGACATCAGATGCCTGTGCAGAATAGACAAGCAGGGCAAGCGGATCATGGCATGGAACCAGATGCGGTTGACGGATATCGAGCATGATTAAGTCTGCTTTTTTCCCGGTTTCAAGAGAACCTACTTCCTGATCAAGTTTCAGCGCTTTGGCGCCATTGATGGTCGCCATGCGGATGACCGTCTTTGCCGGCAATGCTGTGGCAGAATTGTTGACAGCCTTATGAATCAGTCCTGCAAGGTGTATTTCCTCGAAAAGATTGAGATTGTTGTTGCTTGCCGCACCATCCGTGCCGAGTGCTACATTGATGGAATGTTTCAACATCTTCTCCACCGGAGCAAATCCGTTTGCCAACTTCAGATTGCTTCCGGGATTATGGGAAACAGAGACTCCATTCTCACTGAGCAGTTTAAAATCCTCTTCTTCAAGATGGACGGCATGGGCAGCCAAAGTCGGTAAACTGAAGAGTTCCAAATTCAACAAATGCTGAACCGGAGTACATCCATGAAGTCTTCTGCTTTCTGACAACTCATCAGCGGTTTCTGACACGTGAATATGGATCCCGCAGTTTAACCGTCTCCCCTCAATCAAAATCTCCCGAAGATATTCAGGACTGCAGAGATACGGTGA
The DNA here is from genome assembly GCA_001469005.2 of SAR324 cluster bacterium lautmerah10. GTDB lineage: Bacteria > SAR324 > SAR324 > SAR324 > NAC60-12 > UBA1014. The sequence goes on along the minus strand of LNZD02000019.1, from coordinate 33,279 downwards.
ATGAGGCCCCAGTTGTACCGTGATCCTTCCTTCTGATCTCCCATTCCAATCTTTGTGAAGCCTGCATCCCTGAGCCAGTAAGGCCTCACCATTTCCGGAAACATCAAAGAGTGCAGAGGTCAGGCAGGCCCGGATACCTGAGGATTCGACCTCTGATGCAACCTCGTCCATATGAAAATACATGTCATGAAAACAGGTGGTACCGCCTCGGATCATTTCAGCGATTCCAAGTTTTGCCCCGAATCTCACGTCTTCAGCAAGCAGATGATCCTCAAGCGGTTTGATTTTCTTGAACAACCAATCACTGAAAGGAAGATCATCGGCATAGTTTCGCATCAAGGTCATTGAAAGGTGGGTATGGGCATTGATCAGCCCCGGCATGACCAGTTTGCCTTTACCGTCGATCACCCGATCTGGAATGAAGTCCAATGGAGCTTTACCGACTCCAACAATGTTTTTCCCAGAAACGGCAAGATCGGCATGCTCCAAAACCTGGTCCTGATCGTTGACAGTGACGATCGTGGTATTCTTGATCAGCAGTTTCATCGACTTCAGGCAACCCAACCGGCAAGGTATTGTTGCTGGTCTTCGGTCAGAGTGTCAAAGGAGACTCCGGAAGACTCGAGCCTGATTTGTGCCACTCTCTGATCGATCCTTTCAGGTACCGGATAGCAACGGTTGGCGAGTTGTTTTTCCTGTTGCACCAGATGCTGTGCGGACAATGCCTGGAGTGCAAAACTGGTATCCATGATTTCCGCCGGATGTCCGTCGGCACAGGCAATATTGACGATGTTTCCATTTCCCAATAAATTCAGCCAACGTCCATCCTGCAGAAGAAATCCTTCCACGTTCGTCCTCATCTGCTTTCTGTCCTTTGACATCCCGGATAACCCCTCTACGTCGATTTCCTCCCAGAAGTGTCCTGCGTTGGCCAAAAGCGCATTGTCCTTAAGCACCTTAAAATGCTCTTTTCTTATGGTGTGGCGTACCCCGGTGACACTTAAAACCACATCTGCCTCTTTACAGGCTTCCATCAAGGGCATCACACGGCATCCGTTCATCAATGCGTCACAAGCCTTGACCGGGTCCACTTCACAGACAATCACCGATGCACCCATCCCCTGAGCCCTCAACGCACAACCTCTTCCGCACCATCCATAGCCTGCCACCACCACCGTTTTCCCGGCAAGAACAAGATTGGTACTGCGCATCACCGCATCCCAGACGGACTGTCCGGTGCCGTGAACGTTATCAAAGAGATATTTGCAGCGGGCTTCATTGACGAGCATCACCGGAAATTGAAGCTGAGCAGCCTTGGCCCTTGCCTGCGCTCGCAGCACACCGGTGGTCGTCTCTTCGCAGGCACCTAACATTCCTTCCAACAGGTCGGTTCGCGTTTCATGAAGGATTTCCACCAGATCTCCTCCATCATCGATCACCAGATGTGGTTTTAAATCGAGCGCCATCTCCATGTATTTCCGCATTTCACTGGGTTCTGCCCCATGCCTGGCATAGACCTTCAATCCTTCTGCGGCAAGCGCCGCCACGACATCGTCTTTGGTTGATTCAGGATTACTTCCGGTGACAGAAACCTGGGCTCCGCCTGATCTCAGGACCAGGGCCAGAAATGCCGTTTTTGCTTCGAGATGAATACAGACGGTGATTCGCTTTCCTGCAAAGGGTTGCTCTTTCTCGAATTCAGATTGGATCTTCCGCAGAATCGGCATATTCCTGCGGACCCATTCAATCTTTTGCAGACCTTCTCCTGCCAGTTCAGGAGCCGCAACGATATTTTCATGCATCACTTTCACTCTTTTTCATGTTTTGTATCGCCTTAAAGTCTAGTCCAATCCTTTGAAGATAAAAGATCTTACTGTGAAGTCTTTCTGATCCTGGAAAACAGTTCATAGACGATTTTTACAAGTCCTGATAATATAGCTTTTTTGTTTGTAACAGGTGAGAGGAGCAAATGGACCTACAGTCTGACCCAATTGAGGTCAGCGATGAAACAGAATCGGCAATCAGGGAATACCATAAAAACGGTGCTTCGGTCATCCGTGGGATACTGGACCAGAAATGGATTTCTACCATGCGTGAAGCCATTCAAAGGGTTCTCGACCATCCCGGAAGCGCATCCGTGGAATACACTCCGAAGGGAGAAGAAGGCCGTTACTATGGAGATTTCTTCCTCTGGCGCCGTGATCCCGATTTTGAAGAATTCATGCGTCATTCCCCCTTGCCAGCAATTGCAGCAAAGGTTTTGAAATCCAATAGTATCCGTTTTTTTTATGACCAGTTGCTGGTCAAAGAACCTCTCACCAAGGAAAAAACCCCTTTCCACCAGGATCTTCCCTACTGGCCTCTCAAGGGAGAAGACATCCTTTCCATCTGGGTCCCTTTTGATCGTGTCGGGCTTCAACAGGGAGGAGTACGTTTTCTCAAAGGATCCCATCACTGGAAACAGCGTTATGCTCCCACAGCCTTTGGGAAAGACAGTGGTTTTGCAGAAATTTACGCAAAAATGGGTTGGGAACCACTTCCGGATTTTGAAAAAAATGACAACACCTATTACTGGCTGAACTGGGAAACTGAACCCGGGGATGTGATCCTCTTTCATCCGCTGGTCATTCATGGATCAGGAGGGAATCAAAGTAGCAACCAGCGCAGGAGAGCCCTCGCGATGCGGTTCCTGGGAGATGACGTCGTCTGGGATTCACGTCCGGGAACCTTCATCGAAAAAGAAACGATTCAGGAGATCCTTCCGGAACTGAATCTAAAAGACGGTGATCAACTGGAAAGTCCCTGTTTCCCCTTGATCAGGACCTTTTCAATCCAGCCTGAGACAGAAATAATGAAACAAAACAGTTTTCAAGAAAATTCAATAAGGAATTCATCCCATGAGTGAAGCACTGACCTACGACGACGTTCTGCTGGTTCCATCCTATAACCACTGGGAATCCCGAAAAGTGGTCGACACTAATATCACCGATCGGTCCGGTTTGCTGAGCCTTGAAATACCAGTAATGACTTCCAACATGGACACCATCACCGAAGTCGATATGGCAAATTTTATCAGGAGCAAAGGAGGGGTCGGGGTGCTCCATCGTTTCATGTCAATTGAAGAAAACGTGAAGATGCTTGGAGTCTGCAACTCGCCCGTATTTGTGTCTGTAGGATGTTCAGAAGAGGATCTCCAACGGGCAGAAGCTCTGCGTGATGCGAATGCGGGATTTTTCTGCATCGATGTCGCCCATGCCCATGCGAAGTATGTCGGTCGTACCCTGAAAAATCTCCGTGAGATGCTTGGTAAGGGAGCCTGCATTATGGCCGGCAATGTGGCGACTTATGCAGGCGCAGATTACCTCGCTTCCTGCGGTGCTGATATCATTAAAGTCGGTATTGGCGGTGGTTCCGTCTGTACCACCCGGATCAAAACCGGATTCGGTGTGCCTAATCTGACGGCAATCAAAGATTGTACAAGGGTTGACCGTTCAGTCGTCGCGGATGGTGGAATTCGTAATCCCGGTGACATCGTCAAGGCCCTTGCCTTTGGTGCCGATTTTGTGATGATCGGCAGCATGCTGGCTGGAACCCGACCCACTCCGGGTAAAGTCATCACCCGCACCACCGAAAGTGGTCAGGAGTTGAAGTTCAAGATGTATCGAGGTATGGCAAGCAGTGAAGTCCATGAAGACTACCACGGAGGATTAGCCGATTGGAAAACTGCGGAAGGTGTTTCGATGGAAGTTGAATACCGTGAAACCGAAGAAATTATCATTGCAGACATCGTAGGCGGATTACGCTCGGGCATGACCTATGCCGGCGCCGCTTCGATCAGCGAACTACAACGCAAACTGGATTATGTCAGGATTACCAACGCGGCAAGGATTGAAAACCTTCCCCACCGAACCATTCAATAAAATCATTTTGAACTCCAATCTCTCTTTACCATGAACCAATTGAATACCGAAAAACGAGTCATGATCGGAAGTTTATCCATCGACCCTGCATTGGAAGCGCTTGTTCGTGAAGAAATCATGCCTGGACTCGGATTGGATGCCGAGGATTTCTGGAATTCCTTCTCCCATATCCTGAACGACCTGACTCCACGCAATCGTGAACTCCTCGAAAAACGCGACCGGATCCAGCAGCAGATCGATGATTGGCATCTGAACAGAATGGGGAAACCTCATGATCCGCAGGCTTACCAGGAATTTCTCCGTTCGATCGATTATCTCGTCCCGGAGGGTCCTGATTTTAAGATCACAACAACCGGCGTCGATCCCGAGATTTCTCAGATTCCCGGACCGCAACTCGTCGTTCCGGTCAGTAACGCACGTTATGCACTCAATGCAGCCAACGCACGATGGGGCAGTTTGCTGGATGCGGCCTACGGAACAGACGTCATCCCTGAAACTGAGGGGGCTGAAAGAGGAATTTCCTACAACCCCCAGAGAGGGGAGAAGGTTTTTGGATTCGTTCATGGCGTCCTGGACGCCTCGGCCCCTCTGGCAGAAGGTTCGTTCAGCAGGATTACAGGATTTTCCGTGGATCAAGGCAGACTGAGGATGACACTGGAGGGAGGTCACGAAACAGGACTTCAGAATCCGGAACAATTCGCAGGCTTTAACGGTTCTCCTGAAAATCCGGATTCGATCCTGCTCAAGAAAAACGGACTGCACCTGGAAATCCAACTGGACCGCAATCATCCTGTCGGCAAGGACCATCCAGCAGGAATCTGTGACATCCTCCTGGAATCCGCCGTCACCACCATTCAGGATTGCGAGGATTCTGTGGCTGCGGTTGATGCTTCCGACAAGGTCCATGTCTACCGTAACTGGCTTGGGCTGATGAAAGGTGATCTTTCGGCAAAACTTGATAAAGGCGGGAAAATGATCACCCGCACCCTCAATCCTGATCGGAAATACAAGACACCCGAAGGATCAGAAATGGTGCTCCCCGGACGTTCCCTGATGCTGGTTCGAAATGTTGGTCACCTGATGACCACCGATGCCGTGTTGGATGAACAAGGAAATGAAATATTTGAAGGTATGCTGGATGGAATGATGACCGCACTCATTAGCCTCTATGATTTACGAGGCCTGGGAACATTCCAAAATTCCCGTAGCGGAAGCATGTATATCGTCAAACCCAAGATGCATGGTCCCGAGGAAGTAGCGCTTACAGTCGAACTCTTCGGAAGAATCGAAAAAGCCCTCGGCATGGAAGAAGGTACCCTTAAAATCGGAATCATGGATGAAGAACGACGAACCACCGTCAACCTCAAGGAATGCATCCGTGCTGCAAGGGATCGTGTGATTTTTATCAATACCGGTTTTTTAGACCGAACTGGAGATGAAATTCATACCTCTATGAAGGCCGGACCTATGGTTCGTAAGACTGACATGAAAGGTCAGAAATGGATCCAAAGTTACGAAGATTGGAACGTTGATGTCGGCCTGGCTTGCGGCTTTTCCGGGAAAGCCCAAATCGGCAAGGGCATGTGGGCGATGCCGGATGAAATGGCAGACATGGTGAAAAACAAAATCGGGCACCCCATGGCCGGTGCCAACTGCGCCTGGGTCCCATCCCCCACTGCTGCCACTCTCCATGCCATTCATTATCATCGGGTGAATGTGCTTGAACGCCAACAGGAACTCATGGAACGTGAGCCTGCAAATTTAGACGATATCCTCAAAATTCCTTTAGAGGAGCAACCAAACTGGTCAGAAGAAGAAATCCGAAAGGAACTGGAGAACAACTGCCAGGGAATCCTGGGATACGTGGTGCGCTGGATCGACCAGGGTGTTGGCTGTTCCAAGGTGCCGGACATCCAGGATGTCGGCCTGATGGAAGACCGTGCGACTTTAAGAATCTCCAGCCAGATGCTTGCAAATTGGCTGTTGCATGGAATCGTCAGCGAAGAACAGGTGACCCAGGCACTTGAACGTATGGCAACTGTTGTCGATCGGCAAAATGAAGGAGATCCTCTCTACCAACCGATGGCTCCCTCCTTTGAGGGGATAGCCTTTCAGGCTGCCCGTGATCTTGTCTTTAAAGGAACAGAAATCCCCAACGGATACACCGAACCAACCCTTCATGCAAGGAGAAGGGAATTGAAATCCGCTTAGTCTGAATTTTAAACCAGGAAACAATTTAAGAATCAGAGGAATGCCGGTAGATCACGGCAGGCTCTTCCATGAAAATCGTTTCTTTTTCTACCTGGGCTCCCAATCTCTCGGCAAGGGCACGGGAACGATGGTTTTCCGGATCGATGATGCTGATCGGTGCTTTGATGCCAAAATCAACTCCTGCCTGCTTGGCTTTTTTTGCGGCTTCGTACGCGATTCCACGCCCTTCGTAACCTTCGAAAACTCCCCAGGCCAATTCCTCCTCGGGATGTTCGATGTGTTTCAGAAAGCCCGTGTATCCGCACATGATTCCTGTTTCTCGATCTTCGATATGCCAAAATCCGTAACCTCGGATCTGCCAGTGTCCTGCTGTTCTCAGCAAAGTCCTCCAAACATCTCCGCGTTTGATAGGACCTCCCAGAAATTTCATACGAACTGGATCCGCAAAAAAAACTTCCATCGGCTCAAGATCTTCAAACTTTGGAGCACGGAGAATAAGACGCTCGGTTTCCAGAGTAGGGATTTCAATCATCAGTTCATTCCTTAAATTTTCAAAAATAAAGAGTGGGATTCAGGTTTCATTTTTAATTCAGCGGAGTTTAACCGGATTGGTGTTCAACACAAACCGATTCAACTGAAAAGATGAGGGTAATTATCAGAAATGAAAGTGCTCTACCCTGATCGGATCAGAGCATGGAGAGTAAAACTCCGGCGGCTACGGCAGAACCGATTACCCCGGACACATTCGGTCCCATCGCATGCATCACCAGATGGTTTTGGGGATTGGCCTGTAATCCGACATGGTTGACCACCCGGGCGGCCATGGGCACCGCAGATACGCCTGCCGCACCAATCAAGGGATTGATTGGCATTGATGAGAGCCGGTTCATTAATTTTGCCAGCAAAACCCCCGATGCGGTCCCGATGGCAAAAGCGATCACTCCAAGAATCAGGATCCCTACTGTTTCAAGATTCAAAAACTGGGTCGCCAGCAATTTACTCCCAACCCCAAGACCGAGAAAAATCGTTACCGCATTGATGAGCGCATTCTGCATGGTATCTGAAAGTCGGTCCACCACCCCGCATTCACGCGCAAGATTTCCCAACATGAACATACCGATCAAGGGTGCTGCGGATGGGAGCAACAAGCCACATAGAACCAGAACTAGCAAAGGGAACATGATCTTCTCCCGGCGTGACACATAACGTAACTGCCGCATTTCCATTTTCCGTTCCTTTTCCGTTGTCAGCAGTTTCATGATCGGAGGTTGAATCAGGGGAACCAAAGCCATGTATGAATACGCGGCAATCGCTATCGAACCCAACAACCTTGGAGACAGTTGACTGGAAAGGAAAATCGCCGTTGGACCATCAGCACCGCCGATGATACCGATTGAAGCAGCATCCCTGAGACTGAAATCGATACCGGGAACCCAATTCAGTGCTAATGCGCCAAGCAATGTTGCAAAGATCCCGAATTGAGCGGCTCCTCCCAACAATGCAGTTCTTGGATTAGCCAACATCGGCCCAAAATCCGTCATGGCTCCAATGCCCATAAAGATCAGCAGCGGAAAAATCCCGGTGGTGATACCCATTTCGTAGACATAATAAAGTAATCCGCCCGGTTCACTCAAACCTGCCCCTGGAATGTTGGTGAGTATCGTACCGAATCCAATCGGAACCAGAAGCAGGGGTTCAAATTTCTTCTGGATACCCAAATAAAGCAGAATGAATCCGATCAGCATCATCAAAACCCGGCCGATCCCTTCCGACCAGTCCATCTCCTGCCCACGGATTATTCGTGCCAATCCTGTGGAATCCTGCATTTGTTCAAACATTACCCCAAGACTGGGATCCTGAAATTCTGATTTCTCTTGAGAGTTTGTTTCAATGATCAAGGGTTGAACCTGAAGCACCCCCAGAATTTCACCATCCTTGAAGCTTCGATAGGGCTCCATTTTCCACTCGGTGATCCTCCCTGAAACTCCTGCACGCAGGGTGAGTTTGCTGCCATCCGCACGTTTCATCACGGCCAGGATGTCTCCTGAAAGCACAGAATCTCCAAGTTTCACCCGTACTTCAGAAACCTGCAGAGGTCCCCGAGCGGTGATGGTGACACGGTCGGGAACCGCCTGAGAATAGACTAAAAATGGAAAGGCGGTGAAAAGAATCAGGAAACAAAAAAAGCGTTTAAGAAAAAATTCTGAGATCAACATTTTTCCCTTATTCCGCATTTTTATATGTTTCCCTGAAGGTTTCCTGAAAAAATTTATCAATTCAACTGTTCAGGGTTAGCAGTGGAGCCCCAGCCTGAACCGTATCTCCTGCTGAAACATGGATCTCCGCCACGGTCCCCGCAACAGGAGCCTTGACTTCAGACTCCATCTTCATCGCCTCCATCACCAGCAGTGTCTGGTTTGCATTCACGGTTTCTCCTGTTTGAACTTCCAAGCGCAGGATGTTTCCTGGAGTCGGTGCTTCCACAACCTGACCTGATGCTGAGGGGGCCTGTTGGGGTGCCGGAATCGACGCAGAAGAACTGACCGTCGGACTCCCACCGCTTTCTGCAACCTGGACCTGGTAGGCTTTACCTTCAACCGTAATGGTGTATTCACGGGGTCCTAAAGCAGGTGCTGCGGTTGAAACAGACTTAGGAGCCGCTGTCTTTTCTGTCTTGGCAGTCTCAGCACTCTTCCGCCGGATATTTTCCTTGGCCTTGCCCAGCAGAAAATCAATCCCCTTGCTTTCACAACTTGAAGCAATGAACACGTTTTCATCATTAACGGGCAAACCATTTTCCTGGAGGGTTTTCTCTGCCCCAGGTCGGCCATCCTCGAGGATATCCAGAGGATCTTCCTTGAACACCGGTTTGTCGAGCTGCTCGGAGGCAAGCTTAACGATTTCCGGATCTGGTTCCACAGGTGTTCTGCCGAAATAACCAAGGACCATATTCCCGTATTGTGGATTGATCTTCTCCCAGCGTCCCTGGGTTGCATTAAGATAGGCCTGTTGGAAATAAAATTGTGAAACCGGGGTAACTGAGGTACCGAATCCTCCAACACGGATCACTTCCTCCATTTCCTTGATCACCTTGGGATAAAGATGCAGGGTTCCGGTATCGCGCATCATCATCGTATTGGCGGTTAAGGCACCTCCCGGCATCGGAGAAAAGGGAATCAACGGAGATACCATTCTTGACTCTGGCGGGATGAAGTAGTCGCTCATTGCTTCCTCAAATACCTCCTCAACTTTAACATACTTGAGGGGATCGATATCCAGGGTGAAGTCGGTTCCTTTCATTGCATGCCACATTGTAAGAATATCCGGCTGTGCCGTCCCTCCACTGACTGGACTCATCGCCAAATCAATTCGGCTGATCCCCGCATCAATGGCTGCCAGGTACTGGCTGATGCCGATCCCTGCAGTATCATGGGTATGAAGATGAAGAATCATGTCCTCAGGAACGGTTTTTCTCGCAGCTTTGATGGTCTCGTATATTTTACGAGGGTGAACCGTTCCACTGGAATCCTTGAAACAAACCGAATGAAAGGGAATATCCGAATCAAGAATATTCCTGAGCATTTTTGAATAATCATCAGGACTGTGTGCCCCCTCACAGCCTGGAGGCAGATCCATCATCGTGATGACAATCTGGTGATGAAGTCCTGCTGCGGCAATCCTTTCGCCGGAATAACTCAGATTACGGAGATCGTTAAGCGCGTCAAAATTGCGGATGGTAGTGATACCATGCTTCTTGAACATCTTCGCATGCAGGTCAATCATGTCCCTTGGCTGTTGATTAAGCGCTACCACATTGATGCCGCGTGCCAGAGTCTGTAAATTTGCATCAGGTCCTACCGTCTTGCGGAAGGAATCCATCATGTCGAAGGCTGATTCGTTACAGTAGAAAAAAAGACTCTGGAAACGAGCTCCCCCGCCGGCCTCAAAATAAGTCGTTCCGGCGTCCACTGCTGCTTCCAAAGCAGGCAGAAAATCACGGGTTGAGACCCTTGCTCCAAATACGGACTGAAATCCGTCTCGGAATGAGGTGTCCATGAATTCGATGCGTTTCTTTGCCATGGCGATTTTTTATATCAAGTGATGAAAAGCTTTTGACGCTCAGCCTCGTATGCGGATACTGCTGCTGCCAAAACCGCTGCAGGAACCACTGGTTCTTGGAAAGCGTTCTGTTTCTGGGTCTTCCTTTCCTGCTGAATCCTCTGGGCTTCCATTTTGGTGTGTGAACGGTTGAGGAACTCGATGAGCATGATGAACAGCATCATGAGCAGTAAAAAGAGCAGGACCATCAGCATCCCGACGACCATTAGTTTGAGACCGGCACTGAACATCTGAGTGTTTAAGAATCCGAATAGATGAAAAACGATTAAACCATGATATAATTCATGATTCATTTATAGGATAAGGTATTTTACGTAAGCTTCCATCTACTTTTTTAACCAGCTTTTCCTTAGTAGAAATTTTACAACTGGCATCCTAAAAACTGAAACTATGAGACTCAGTACAGAACAGTTGGATTCATTCGAAAAACAGGGTTTTCTTGTCCTCGAGAATTTTGTCTCTGCCCGGCAGTGTGAAAACCTTCGTCAGTGCGCCAAGGAACTGGTGAGGGATTTTGAGGTTCCTGGGCAAACAAGTATTTTCACCACCAACGAGCAAACCCGTCACTCAGACGCTTATTTCCTCGAGTCCGGAGATAAAATCCGTTTTTTCTTCGAAGAAGAAGCCTTCGACCCAAAAGGGATGCTTGTTCAGGAAAAAGAACTCTGCATCAACAAAATCGGACATGCGATGCATGACCTGAATCCAGATTTCAACAGCTTTTCCCGTAATCCTGAACTTGCTGAAGTGGTTAGGGATCTTGGAATGCAAAACCCGCTTCTGCTGCAGTCGATGTACATCTTCAAACAGCCCAGGATTGGAGGCGAAGTCCATTTTCACCAAGATGGCACGTTCCTCTTCACAGAACCCCTCTCAGTGAAGGGTTTCTGGTTTGCGTTGGAAGACGCGGACCGAGAAAATGGATGTCTCTGGGCGATTCCAGGAGGACACCAGAATCCTCTGAAATCAAGATTTTTTAGAAATGAAGAAGGTGACGGAACCGAAATGGAAATCTGGGATGACACACCCTGGGACCGGAACCAGGCGATCCCATTAGAAGTTCCCCAGGGAACCATGGTCATCCTCCATGGAAAACTCCCGCATATGAGCGAAGCCAACCGATCTAACCGAACACGTCATGCTTACACCCTGCATCTGATCGAAGCAGACGCAGATTATCCTGATTGGAACTGGTTACAACGGAATTCCAAGCTTCCCCTACGTGGATTCGTCTAAGTTCTAACTAAATCAGCCCAGGAATCCGGTTCCTCCAGCAATCGGAAGAGTCCCTCGGATGCCGCAGTCAGCAACTTTGCTCCTTTTTCTGCTGAGGCCGCGGAAGGAAAACCAATCACCCCATTCGGGCTCATGCTCCTGAAAGAATTCCAGCGATAGGCTCCAGGCCCCATCATCTTCAATTCCGCAGGTCCATCTGCCTGCTGCAGCGCATCCTGGTCGACCAGATCCGGTTTGAGATGCAGCAACATCGATGTTTCCGCTTCTCCGGCGTGGCGGACATTGCTTTGCTTTTCCAGAATCTCAGCAAATGACTTTGCCACATCAGGCAGGGTCCAATAGGTACAGACCAGAATCCTCAAATCCAGTTCCTGCTTGAGTTCGGCAGCAATCACGTGAAGAGCATGAATATTGCCTCCATGGCCGTTGACGACACAGATCCTGCGGAAGCCATGACGTTGAATGGATCTGCAAAGGCAACGGATCAGGGCATGATAAGTAGAATGATCCAGGGTGAACGTCCCTCCGAGGTCCATATGATGTTCCGCTAGTCCGCACCAGACCGTTGGGGCAACGACAGCTTTTTCGGGAGGATTGAATCGGGAAGCAGCACCCAGGCTGACCTCCGTTGCCAACAAGGCATCCACCTGAACGGGCAGATGAGGTCCATGCTGCTCGGTTGAACCCACGGGCAGGATGACCAGACAATCTTCTTGAGCCAAGGCTCTCAGTTGCGGCGCCCTGAGACGATTCCATTCCATTACTGACATTCTGTTTTCTCCTTAAGGATTAAGTTGATGGATCTTTGAATGCTGAACTGATTTGATGATTGGAACCAACTATAGAATGCTAATTGATCCAAGACAATTCCATCTTCTGATTCAATTTCACCATCATGAAACTTCAGGAACTGCAGCAACTTGACCGGGATGACCCCCTTCGAAATTACCGCAGTCTTTTTCATCTTCCTGAAGGAGTGATTTATCTTGACGGAAACTCCCTTGGTCCTGCTCCAAAAGAGGTATTCCAGAAAATGGAAAAAGTTCTGCACCAGGAATGGGCAGAGGATCTGATCCGAAGTTGGAACAACGCAGGTTGGTGGGAATTGACCGACCGACTTGGGAGCATGGTGGCCAAGTTGATTGGCGCAGATGATGACGAAGTCGTGGTTTGTGATACCACATCGGTGAATCTTCATAAGGTTCTTCACGCAGCCCTTTCCCTCAAATCCGGACGCAACAAAGTAATTGCCGAGGCGGATTGTTTCCCGAGCGACCTTTATGTGCTCGAAGGAGTGAAAAGCCTCCGTCCTGATCTTGAAATCCTGCTGGAAGGGAGAGACGGTTCCAGCATCCACGAAATGCTTGATGAACAGGTTGCGGCGGTTCTGATCAATCATGTGGATTACCGAAGCGGAACCATCCGTGATATGGAAAACTTGACCCGTCAAGTTCAGGAATTCGGCGGGCTCACTGTTTGGGATCTCAGTCACAGTGCAGGAATTTTCCCAGTTCAACTCAATCGTTGCCGAGTCGATTTTGCGGTGGGCTGCACCTACAAATACCTGAACGGCGGTCCCGGGGCACCTGCCTATCTCTATGCGGCGTCCAGACATCATACTGCCTGCAACCAGCCTCTCAGCGGATGGTTTGGCCATGCCAGGCCTTTTGACTTTGAACGCCACTTTGATCCTGATTCGGGCATCCGGCGTTTTGTCTGCGGAACCCAACCGATTTTATCCTTACGGGCTCTTCAGTCCGGTTTGGAGATTTACCAGGATGTCAGCCTCCAGCAGGTCCGTGAAAAAAGCATGGCCCTCACCGATCTCTTTATTAAGCTATTGAAGAATGAATGTGCTGCCTGGGAACTTGAAATCATAAGTCCGGAGGATGCTTCACAACGTGGAAGCCAGGTAGCGGTCAGTCACCCACAAGGCTATGCCGTCATGCAGGCGCTGATCTCAAGAGGAGTGATTGGGGATTTCAGGGCTCCCAATCTGATGCGTTTCGGATTTGCTCCGCTTTTCCTGAGTTACCAGGATATCCATGATGCTGTCAAACAGTTGAAACAGATTCTGGAATCAAAAGAATGGAATCAGGAAGCATTTCTCCAAAAATCCAAGGTCACGTGAATTAAAAACCTATCCATGACAAATCCGGAAGAACGTTATTATGAAGATTATCCTTTGGGGCAGGTAATGGAATTCGGCCCAGTCGATGTGAAGCAGGAGGAAATCATCGAATTTGCCCAGAAATACGATCCCCAGTATTTTCATACCGATCCCCAAAAAGCGGAGCATTCCATCTTCGGCGGACTGATTGCCAGTGGTTGGCACACCGCCTCGATGGTGATGCGCTTGATGGTCGAACATTACCTTTCTCCAAAAGCCAGTCTTGGTTCTCCGGGAATCGACGAATTACGCTGGCTGAAACCGGTGTATCCCGAAAACCAACTGCACGTCCGCACGACGGTCCTTGATTGCAAACGCTCACGCAGCAAAACGGATCGTGGTATCATCATCACTCTGATCGAGGTCTTGAACCAGGAAAAGGAACTGGTGATGAGTTTCAAGGCAACCAATTTCATGCTGATCAATCCAGATCCTCGATGACTCTCCGATTGCATCAGGTTTCAGCTACGGCTTGAAAACTGCGGGTGGTCCAAGCAATATCAGAGGTTAATGATAAATATTTTTAGTATTTATTTCAGGAACTGAATTCCCCACTGATTTGAAACTCCACGACCAGAAGGACCATGTTTGAACTCATTCTTCACCCTTTTGCCTTGGGTCTCTATGTCGGGGTGTTTTTCTGCATCTACATTTTCTTCAGTGAAATGGCCAGACGCAGGCACCTCAAATTGAAAATCAAGGAACTGGAAGGGACCAACGAAAATCTGAAAAACACCCTTCACACTCAGATGAGCATCACCGAAAAAGGGAACCGCTCCCGCGAAGAGGAAGTGGACGATTTAAAGAAACAGAATGAAAACATGCGCATCACCCTCGCCACCCTGCAGACGAAACCAGGAGCAGCAGAACTGAAGATGCTTTACACCTTTGATCGGGCCATTTCGATCATGAACCAGAGAACCCCGGGATTTTCCGGAGTCTGGGAAGGAGTGATGCTGGAAGCCCAGAAAGAAGTAGAGGAAAGCACCAGCGGAATCCGCGGACTGATTCGAAAAGTCTTCAAACCATCGGTCATGCTGAGCAATGCGCCGGTTACAGAGGAAAAGGAACTGAAGATGGTTGAAGAATCCGGAGAAAAAAACGAATAGACGAATTTTTTTTCCATGACCTCTTCCTCAGAGACGGAATCTTTTCAGATCCGGAACGCATTTCCTTCAGATGCCGATTCGATCATCGCCTTCAACCAGGCGATGGCCAGGGAAACTGAAGACCGAACTTTGGAAGACCGGATCATCCGTGCCGGAGTCCAGCGTATTTTCGACGAACCGGATCAAGGGTTTTACCTCGTTGCAGAAAGTGAAAAAAGGATCATCGGCACCCTGATGGTGACCCGGGAATGGAGTGATTGGAGAAACGGGCAATTCTGGTGGATCCAGAGTGTTTATGTTGAAAAGAGTTTTCGGAGAAAAGGGGTTTACCGAGAAATGTACCGTTTCGTCAAAAAACTGGCTTCATCCCAGCCTGACATCTGCGGATTCCGGCTCTATGTCGAAAAAGATAATCTCATCGCCCAGCAAACCTACCGCAGCCTGAACATGGAGGAAACTCCGTACCTCCTCTTTGAAGAGGAACTCCCGAAAACGGAGTAAAGCCTTTTTTACCCCAAGGCAAATCTCCATCTTCATATCCTGAATACATACAATAAAAACTCCTCCCATGAGCCCCAAAGCTCTCAAAGACGCGATCCGTCAGAAAGCAGGGGAATTGGGCTTTGAACTGGTTGGCATGGTTCCGGTCCAGCCCAGTAAAACCCACGAGATCTACAAGGCCTGGCTGGAAAAGGGCTATGCCGGGGAGATGGCTTATTTGGAAAGGCATCTGCCGCTCAAACAAGATCCCCGAAATCTGCTGCCTGAAGCCCTTTCCTTAGTGGCTCTGGCCTTCAACTACTATACTGGAGATCATCCCGAATCCGATGGTTCCAAAGGGAAAATCAGCCGTTACGCCTGGTCGGAGGATTACCACCAAATCATGCATGAACGGCTGAAACAACTCAGTGATTTCATCCTGGTAGAACTCGGACTTGGAACAAAGAGTCGAGGATTGGTGGATAGCGGGCCCATCCTGGAACGGGAATATGCCTGGAGAGCAGGCTTAGGATGGTTCGGGAAGCATTCCAACCTGATTCACTGGAAAAAGGGATCATGGTTTTTTTTGACCGAGTTGCTGATCGATCTCCCCCTCGAAGCGGATCAACCCTTCACCCGTGTCGATTGCGGTACTTGTACCCGATGCATTGAGGCCTGCCCAACTGAGGCGATCGTGGCCGACCGTGAAGTCGATTCACGGCTCTGCATCTCCTACCTCACCATAGAACTCAAGGGATCCATTCCCAGAAATCTCCGCCCCAAAATGGGAAACTGGATTTTCGGCTGCGATATTTGCCAGGAGGTCTGCCCCTGGAACGGTAAAGCACCTCTCAGTATGGAGAAAGGATTTGCCGCAGAGGACTCGGCAAGGACTCCGGATCTGGGAAAGTTGATGGAATTGAATCAGTCAGAATTCCGGAAACGCTTTAAGAACAGCCCCGTGCTCCGCACCAAAAGGAGAGGTCTTTTGCGGAACGTAGCAATCGCACTCGGCAATTGGGGAAATCCACAGGCAATTCCAGCATTGGAACAGGGGCTCCTTGACCAGGAACCCTTGATACGCTCCCACTCCGCCTGGGGCCTGGGACAGGTTGCAACAAACAAAGCCTATGACATCCTGGAAAATGCGCTGACTTCCGAAGAAGATCCTCAGGTCCTTGAAGAAATCCGGGAGGCCTTGTCTGCCTTCAAAGAAAAAACGGATCCAATCTTATAAGAAACTTCAGCGATAGTGCCGCAGCGAAAGGCTGAAGAGATCGCTTGCATCACCAAACTCACTCTTCCCTCGTTTGCGCCTGCCGATGGAATAGCTTCCAGCAAAGTTGATCCACCAGTCTTCCGCCAGGTTCCAATCCAGTTCCGGAAGTTTCAACGAGGACCCATCATTTCCATTGTGCATCGAGGAAAAGCTGAATGACTTAAATGAGTGTGCATTATCAGAAAAAACACCAAGACATCCCTGCAGATGAGTCTTTGTTTTTTAATATTAACCATTGAAATTCTGTGGTGATTTGGCGGGAAGGGTTTATCCTTGTTACAAGAAAAACCACTCATGCCTATGTCTTACGGAAAAGCCGATCCTCCCTCGAGTTCTGCGAAGCCTCATTTAGCCATCCGCAATCCTTCGGAATGGATCATCCGCTTTGCTCCGCTGGTCCGTGAGGGTGGACCGGTGCTTGACCTGGCTGCGGGAGGTGGGAGACACGGAAGGTATTTTCTGGAACGGGGACATCCGGTGACTCTGGTCGACCGTCAGACTGAGGCCCTGCTGGACCTGGAACCAGATCCACGAGCGACCGTCATCCAGGCCGACTTGGAAGACGGATCACCCTGGCCGCTCAATGAGAAATTCGCTGGGGTGGTGGTGGTCAACTACCTCCATCGACCGTTGACGGAGAACCTTCTGGAATCCCTGGAACCTGGAGGGTTATTGATTTATGAAACCTTTGCACGGGGAAATGAAAACTTCAGCCGGCCCCGTAATCCGGATCATCTCCTAAAATCAGGAGAACTGCTCCAGGTGGTTTTGGGAAGACTTCAAATTATCGCCTATGAACATGGAATTCGGGAGAAGTCTCCGTTACAGGGAGTGATCCAGAGAATCTGCGCGGTTAACAATCTCGATCAATCGGTGAGGGAGGACAGAGAACCCCAGGTGCTTAACCTGGAACCAAACTGAGTATTCCGGAAATTGAAAAACTGGAATTTAAAAAAAAAAGGACAGGAATCTGCTAAAAAATTTCAGACGAGGAATTCTACTTCAAGCACCTCTACCTCGATGCTTCCTTTGGGAATTGGGATGACCAGGGTGTCACCCTCCTTTTTTCCAATCAGGGCCCTGGCAATCGGTGAATTGACGGAAATCTTGTTCTGTTCCAAATCAGCCTCGTCTTCACCGACGATCTTGTAGCGTTTTTCTTCTTCAGTATCTACATCCACGAACGAAACGGTGGCTCCAAACACAATCTTGTCACCCGACAGTTTGGAGACATCAATCACGTTGGCAGAAGCAAGTTTGCCGTTGAGTTCCTGAATCCTTCCCTCGATGTATCCCTGACGTTCCTTGGCGGCATGGTATTCCGCATTTTCTGAAAGATCCCCATGGGCACGGGCCTCGGCAATGGCATTGATCACATCAGGCCGTTCAACCGTGGTCAAATGCTTCAACTCCTGCTTCAATAGATCATAACCCTCTTGGGTCATTGGGAAGGTACCATTCATAAGAAACCTGTTTTGAATTAGGAAAAGACCGCGAACCCGTTTGCAAAACGAATCATTCTAATGCAATACCAGATTTCTGCAAGTGGGGAAGAAACTAGGAATAAAGGGGAGCGAGGATCAATCGAACTGCGGATTCATCACCCGATCGTACTGCTCACGATAGATGGATATCATGACACCTGGGTCATCATCGGGCATGTTGATGATGATCAGACGTGCCAATTCCTTGTTCATATCCATCAGGTTTTGCAAGGCGTTATAATGAGAAACCCGACGGTCCCAGCATTTCTTTACCGAATTGACAGTATTGCGGGAATCCCAGGCGGCATAGTAGGCCTGATAAAGCCGGTTGTCATTGAGTTCCTCAAAATACAAAGCCAATCCTGATTTCGCTTCACCGTACTGCTGGAAAGCCCGGTTGACGACCCGGTCTGCGCAGGGAGGCCTAGACGTTTCCTGCCCTGTAAAGTTTGCTAGTTCTGCGCAACCCTGAAGCAGGAATGCGAGGCCAAGGACAAGAAAAAATGTTTTTGAAACCGACGGATAAGACATGTTGTTTTTAACTGCCGAACTGATGTTTTTTTTAAATTTGCTTCTTTATCGGCAGAATTCAGATTTGCTTTAATCCCTTTTTTAACGAAAAGTGATTTCCAGCTCTCCAATGGATTCGATACGTCCCTGAAGCAGGTCCCCGCTTTGAACCGGCCCCACCCCGGCAGGCGTGCCGGTAAAAATCAGATCTCCCGGAACAAGCTCAAACATTTGTGATAATTTCATGATCACTTCAGGAATGGCCCAAATCATTTGTGCCAGGTCTCCTTTCTGACGTGTCGACCCGTTCACATCAAGCTCGATGAAACCCTGCTGCGGATGTCCAATTGCTGATGACGGACGGATGGCGCTGCAGGGAGCCGAATGGTCAAAGGCTTTTCTTTGCTTCCGCCTGCAGGTCCCGTCGGGTCAGGTCCAGTCCCACCGCATAGCCGAAAACATGGTCCAGGGCATCATTTTGCGGAATGTTTCTTCCGCCTTTGTGAAGCGCCGCCACCAGTTCGATTTCATGATGAAGATTCTGGGTGGCACTGGGATAGTCCAGAAAACTTCCGGAAGGCACCACAGCATCTGCAGGTTTGCAGAAGAAAAAGGGTTCCTCTCGTTCCGGATCTGCGCCCATCTCGAGTGCGTGTTCCGCATAATTTCTGCCGACACAATAAATCCGATGCACCGGGAAATACTCAGAGGCTCCTGCAATTTCAACAAATGCCTGGGGTTTGGGGTTGAAAACGAAATTCATGAAAAGTCTTCAGGAAAAAAGGGTTATAGATTAAGGTCCTCAAACGTCTGGCCTTGGGCAGCCATGGTTTTGAGCAGTTCCGAGGGTTTCCAGAAAAAGGGATCTTCCACGGAAAATTCCTCGATGTCCTCGACGATTTTCCGGATGCCATACATATCAGCATATTTCATAGGACCGCCACGGTATCTTGGAAAACCATAACCATAGTGTTGAACGACATCAATATCGGAAGGACAGCGCGCCACCTTTTCTTCAAGAACCTTCGCCGCTTCATTCACCATCGCTCCGATATACCGCCGAATGATTTCCTCCGGGCTGTACTCCCTGGCCCTGATCCCTTTCGTGCTCCGTTCCCCGGCGATGATGTCCAGCACTTCAGGATCCTCAATCCCAATTCGTGATCCTTCTTCATAAAGGTAAAATCCCCGTCCGGTTTTTTGACCGAACCATCCTCTTTCACAAAGCCGATCGGCAATTTCGACATAACGTTCCCTTGGATCCCGCGTGGTAGCCTTCCGTTTCCGGTTGGCCCAGCCGATGTCTCCTCCGGCAAGATCGAACATCTGAAACGGACCGATCGGGTAACCAAAGTCCCTGACCGCCTCATCGATCCGGTAGGGGCTGGTTCCGTCTTCCATCATGTATCCCGCCACTTTCGAATAGGCGCCAAGGATGCGGTTACCGATGAAGCCTTCGGAATTTGCCGAACGAACCGGAACTTTCCCCATCCGGTTTCCTAAAGCAAATCCTGTTGCCAGGACCTCATTGGAAAGTCCGGAGGGAACTACGATTTCAAGCAGTTTCATGATGTTTGCCGGAGAGAAGAAATGCAGCCCGAGAACCTCCTCCGGCCTGGATGTGACCGATGCTATCTCATCAATATCAAGGTAGGAGGTATTGCTCGCCAAAACCGCCCCCTGACGGGCATACTGATCGAGTATGCGGAAAACCTCCTTCTTGACTTCCATTTCCTCAAAAACCGCTTCAATCACCATATCCGCGTCAGTAATCCTTTCAAAATCCGTGGAGGGGATAAATCGTTCCAGGACTTCCTTCTTATCCTCAGGCCCCATCCTGCCTTTGCTGATATGGCGGTCATAAACCTTTTCCACATTCAGACGCCCTTTTTCCAGCCCTGCTTCATCACGCTCGACCATCATCACCTCCAGGCCTGCATCCAATGCCGCCACCGCGATACCGCCTCCCATCGTTCCTCCCCCGATGACCGCGAGCCTTTCCAGTTTCCTCGGCTCGATTTCCCGGAGTTCAGGAATCTTCCTGCAACGCCGTTCGGCGAAAAAAGCATGGATCAGCCCCTTCCTCTGGGGACTTTCCAGGCATCGGGCGAAGCTTTCCCGTTCATATTTCAACCCCTCCTCAAAAGGAGTGGACAGAGCTTTTTCGACGCAGTCAATGATCTGAAAAGGTGAATAAAGCCCTTTTCCTTTTTTTTGCCATGTATTTCTGTGCTCCCCTATGGCCACATGGTTTGCCGCTTCGTCCTGCAGTCCCTCCGTCCTCTCCCGAGTTGGGATTCTCGGGTGTTTTCCTGCAGTTGTCTCCAGCATGAAATTCATGGACGCAGTGATCAGTTCACCGGATTCCTCGACCCGGTCGATCACTCCGTACGCTAAGCCTTCCCCAGCAGAAACCGGCTGACCGTTCAACATCATCTTCAGTGCCTTGTCTGCACCGATGATGCGAGGAAGTCGCTGGGTTCCTCCGGATCCGGGAAGCAGTCCCAGATGGATTTCCGGCAGACCGATTTTTGCAGAAGCTGTCGCGACACGGAAATGCGCAGAGAGTGCGAGTTCAAACCCTCCGCCTAAAGCCGTTCCGTTGATCAGGGCAAACACCGGCTTGCTGCAGCTCTCGATGGCGTTGCAAATCTGGGGAAGCTGGGGTTCCAGGGAGGGTTTTCCAAATTCCTGAATATCTGCTCCGGCAGAAAAGAACTTTCCAGACCCGGTGATCGCCAGGACCTTAATTGCAGGATCCTCCAGGGACTCCCTGACGGCTTCCATCAATCCCTGCCGCACTGCATGGGAAAGAGCATTTACCGGGGGGTTTTGAATCTGGATCAGGGCAATGGATTCTTTTTTATTCAGGACAACAACGTCATTCATGGCTGAATCTCCGATTCTAATAAAATGTGAGATGAACTCGATTGAGAAATCATTATGACTCAATATCAATCACTTGTCAGATTCCTGTCATTCCAGAAAGACTTCTCCAAGTCTTCAACGATTCATCAACGGACAGAGGCCTGGACCATTACGTACTTCAGCCATCCTTGCCGCAAAACCTTATTGCCGAGCCAGGCAGTGGCTCTGATTTTCCACCATGCCGGTTTCAACTTTTCCCGAAGCCCTAACTGCACGGATCTCCTTTTTACAAATGAGGCGAAGCCTCCCAAAACCTGCACTGTCATGTCCACGACCTCGACTTTCTCGAATTCCTTCTCTTGAGCCTCGCGGATCAGATCCTCCTCATTCCTGAATTCACGGCTGTCCACCTCTGCCAATTCAAATAATTTCCTGAGCCAGCCTCCAGGAGGTTTTTGGGAATTCAGGCAGAAAAGATGGAATCCGATCCGCCCACCCGGTTTCAATAAAATTCTGGATGCTTTGAGCAAATCCCTGAGCGAGTCAAAATGATAGGCTGCATCGACACAGAGGATGGCATCATAACCCGCTTCCCCCTTGCATTGCCCGGAAAACACCGATGAAAAAAAATCCTCAGCCCTCATCTTGATCAATCCATCCAAGTTTGAAGGAGGATCCGATTCGATAAAATCATGGCATTCCCTGCGGTATTCCAGGGCGTCACAGTGCTGAACCCCAAACGACTTGTACCAAAGCCTTAAACCCGCACCATATCCGCAGGCCAGTTCGAGCAACCGGTCGTCGGCTTTCAGTTCCAGGCAATCCCCAAGCCTGAACGCCAATTGATGACAGGCTTCCCGGTAATCCTCTGTGACTGACCAGTCTCCCAGGTTGATCCATGGTGCAGGAATCCATTTATCCTGAAGCAAAGAATAGTCAATTCCTGAGCCAACCTCAGGCCAAAGCTTATTTTTTAAAAGCATCAGGTTTTGAACCAAAAAATGTTTTTCAATAATTCCTTAAAATAATTGATTTACTCCATACCAGGATTTTCATTATCCGTTACTCAAACATTCAAAGAGGCACAAAAAAGCACTCCAAAAAAAGTATTCTGTAAAGAATATTGATTTTTTGGGATGTGGAGTTTTTCAGAATCTGGAGCAATCGGCCTGGAAAGTAAGACTTGAGTCTGAATAGCTGAAAAGCCCCTCCCTGCCAGAAAATGAATTTCCGGGATAAAACTCAATTTCTCCCATAGAAGTAGCACCAACAAGCCCTGCCCGGGCAAGGAAGAACAGGCCGTTTTCATTGATATAAAAGATTTCTCCAGGATTGAAGAAACCCAACGGCAGGAAATGGATTTCATTGCCTTTGATCTGGAATCTGAACTTATCTTCAGCCAGTTTTTTGCTGGATTGTCCGATTTGACAATAAAAAAGTGCGGAAGAGGATGCCTGCCCTGTGACGAACCAAAGCAAAAAAAGTATAAGGAAGGAGAGCTTCAACAACGATTTAGTCATAAAACCCCATGCAATTGCAATCTTTGACCGTTTTGCCATAAGCATATTTCCTCGAAGTCACTGATGGAATCTGAACCAGGAATGCGAAAACCAGGAACATGGAAAGCATCAAGGGGAATTACATCAAATCTGATTTGAAGAACCGACGCATGGTTTCCTCAACTAAAAACTCATCTCCAGGTTTTGATATGTTCAGTCCAGCATACCTTATGCTCTACATGATCCGCACACTTGACGATTCCTTTTTTCGAGTACAAACCCGATTGTTTGGATGAACATCCAAACAACATGAAGACAAACAACAAAAAAGGTAGTACTAGCCTCATTGACACCTTTTATTGAATAAATGCGTGAACTAAACAATCCTCCAGCCTGCAACTCAAAAAAAGTTGAACTTAAAAAGGCTAGAGGGTTTCAACAATTTTGTCACAGTCCGCGATGATATTGATGAATGCATCATCACTGTAACGGATATGGGTGATCATCAACTGCTTATCATTTTTCAGCACAAATTTCGTCGCCATGTCATAAGCACTGATGAACTGGTTTCCATCATACGAACCCATGTATTCGATAAAATATTTCCTGTTGCTGAATCTGGAACTCCCTGGTTCTACCTCAATCATCCCCTCCAACACTTTAAATTCAAACTGGTCCAATGCCTCCTGGCTTGAACCTTCCCGGTTTAAAATCATGTGCTGGATCTCATCACAAAAATAAACATCTCCTACATTCGCCAAACCATTAGAACCCAATGCGGTCCAGAACAAAACAATGAACAGGATTCTCATGACATTCGATTTTAACGGAAGGTATCCTTAATCAGCATACATTGCCGAACACAATTGGATTCAGCAAAAACATTCGCAGCCTGATAATTCGGACATTTTGTCTCACACTCTGCATGAGTCTGGTCTAGATAGATGTTGTAATCAAATTCCTGCTTTCCCGACGAACAGGACAACAAGGCCATTGACAGACAAACACAAATCAGGCATTTCATGCAGAGGATCATACAATGTTCGTTCCTCACATGATTTGATTCTCGAAACACTTTTTGGACTGAAATGTTAAGAATTTCCAGTTCGAAGTCGAATACTAATTAAATTCATATTTTGAGGAAGTCTCCCAACCACAATAAAGGTTGAATTTCAATATAGTCTAATAGTTCAATCCCCAATCAAATCTATGAGAATGATTCAAAAAGTATCAATGAAAAATGATTTTCCAAGAATCTTCGATTTTTTTCATTTTTCAGGTTTTCTTCTCAGGCAATTAAAACGTGCACACCATCTCCAGTTTCAAAAACAACATTTATATTCGAGTTATTTGAACGGTTCTGGAAGGAGCCAAAGGCTTGAAAACTCGAAATACATAGACTGTTGATCTTTAGAATTGTAGAAGGAATATCATTAATTGCAGGTTGCCTGATGAAAAGAATCAAACTTACATGAGGCTTATACTTACTCTAATTTATAGATCAACGTATATTTGCAAATTTTCCAACCCCATGCGGATGAATGATGAAAAGGATTCTTAACATAGCCCAGATAGGCGCGCCGGTTTTGCGTGAAAGCACAAAGCGACTAAAAAGGGAAGAGTTGCTGAGTCCTCCAATCCAGGAATTCATAGATGATCTGATTCATACCATGAGAAGTGCCAACGGGGCTGGCCTAGCAGCCAACCAGGTGCATCAGTCGCTGAGAATTTGTGCAATCGAAGTCAAGAACAATCCACGCTATCCCTATCGGCCGAACATTCCTCTGACCATCTTGGTGAATCCCGATTTATCTCCGGCAAGCGAACTGATGTTCGACAACTATGAGGGATGTCTCAGTGTCCCCAATCTGAGGGGCAAAGTGAAACGGCACTGTGAAATCCGGGTTGAGGCAATGGACCGTTTCGGCAACCCGATCGCAGAAACCGTCAGGGGAATGACGGCGGCAACCTACCAGCATGAAGTCGACCACCTTGATGGCAAATTGTTTGTGGATCATGTCGAGGATTCTAAGAGTTCACTCATCCTTTCGACGAGTCAGGATAGATATTTCGGCAAATCACCCACTCCGGGAATGATCAGGTGATGGGGACAGAGCTTTAATTGATCGTCACTGTGTGCTCCCGTGAGGACTCCCACTGCCAGTCCTACTTTGGCCTCTGCGGCAGCATTAAGGTCTGATTGCGTGTCTCCAACTGCAGCAACCCTGGAAGGATTCCGACAATCCAGACGTTTCATCGATTCTAAAATCAAATCAGGCGCGGGTCTTCCCTCGGAAACCTCATCCCCGCAGACCAGGGTATCTGCAATATCACTCCAACCAACCCTTTCAAGAATCATCAGAGCATACTTCCTTTCAAAACCGGTATTCAGCGCAATCAGCAGATTTTTTGCTTTCAGCCAACTAAAAGTCTCTTCGGCCCCGGGAATCAATCTTACTTCTTCCCTGTCAAACATCATTTCCAGTTTTTGTAAAAAATCCTTATGAATTTTCTGGATCAGGTCTTCTGTCGGGTTTCCAAGGTGTTTTTCTAGGAGGTTTCGAATGGCTTCGATTTTTGAAAGTCCTCGAATGCTGCGGATTTCTTCATCTGTTAATTCAATTCCTTCTTCAAGAAACCCCTCTTTCAAGGCAACCGGGATCAGGCCTCCAATTTGAAGCGTCGTTCCTGCCATATCAAAAACCACCATCTCCAGATCTTTGTAAGATTTCCTATCACTCATGGTCAAATCAATCGCGTGAAGTAGGTTGGAAAATTATTTATGATAGGATTTTAGATGAACGAATTGTTTGATTATACAGGAATCCAGTTTTGAACATATATGAATTAAAAGAACTCCATGAATTCCAGATCTCTTTCCATCATCACTCCCGTTCTACTTCATGTATGTGATGTGTTATGTTCTTAAAATTAGAGAAATATGCAATTTGTCTATTCCTTGTTTTAAAAGTTTAAATTAAAAAAAAGATCTCCATACATCGTGTTTTCTGAAAACAAAACAGCCTACCTTCTTTTGATCATTACCACCTTGGGTTGGGGTTGTAATGCGGTGTTCGCAAAACTGGCGGTGGGTGAAGTCTCCCCAATGCTCCTGGTCAGCATTCGTTGGCTGATCACGATGGTTCTGCTGGTTTGTTTATTTTGGAAGAAACTTCAGGAGGAAAGGGAGATCATCCTCAGCCATTGGCGTTATCTTTTTATCATTGGAACTGCGGGGTATACAGGATTCACCACCTTAATCTACCTCGGGGCACATTCCACCACCGCCGTGAATATCGGGATCATCCAGGGATCAATGCCAGCCATGATCCTGATCGGCAGTTATTTGTTCTACAAAACCCCTGTCAATGTTCCGCAAATTCTTGGGGTTCTCATCACCATCGTGGGGGTAATCATCGTCAGTACCGCAGGTGATGTAATGGTTTTAACGAATCTGATGTTCAACCATGGTGATTTACTGATGCTGATCGCAGTCGTGCTTTATGCGGCATACACCCTGGGCCTGCGGAAAAATCCAGGATTGGGTTCATTAACCTTGTTTGTCACCCTCTCGATCGCCGCTTTTGTTTCATCCATCCCGATGACGATTCTTGAAATATTCAATGATCAGGCACATTGGCCTACCCTCCGGGGATGGATCATCATTATGATGATCGTCATCTATCCTTCCTTCATCTCACAGATTTCTTTTATCAAGAGTGTTGGATTAATTGGACCCGGTAGGGCCGGAATCTTCGTCAACCTGGTTCCCATCTTTTCCTCGATCCTTGCGGTCAACTATCTCGGTGAAACTTTTGAAAGTTATCACAGCGTGGCCCTGTTACTGGTTTTTGCTGGGATTTTTTTGTTTGAAAGGTTCAAAGCTGTTTGAGGAAGTCAGTTGAAGGGGGGCTCTGATAAAGTCATTTTTCCGACCAATCTGGGAAAGCATTATTTCTTGCTCGTTTTCTGGGTGTTGAATTTGAGCAGATGCATTAGAATTTTTGGGGATAAATAATGGTTACATTGGCAAATCGGGTAACTCATCGCTCTATGTGATGGGATATGATAGAAAACTCACCCTTCAAACGATCTTCGTGAGCCGCAAAGAAAAGTAAATCCAGGTGAGTAAATTTTCTCTGCTAATACAGGATTCAATCCTCCTTTCATTCCCATTGGAATTTTCTAAACCTCCGGCAATGCTGTCATTCTGCGCGAAGCCCGAAGGCGGAGTCGCAGAATCTATTCGCATCAGCTATGGATTCTGCAACTTCGGGCATAAATGCCCTTCGTGCAGAACGACATTCTGGAATTGATGCAAACAAATTCTTAGGAGTTAGTAACTGGAGGCAATTTTCTGGATAAATGATGGCTAGATGGGCTAATCAAGTATCCAGCCGCTCTATGTGATGGGATATAACAGAAAACCTACCCTTCACCCGATCTTCGTGATCGACAAAGAAAATTAAACCAAGGTGAGTAAATTTGATCCGTTAGTACAGGATTGAATCCTCCTTTCATTCCCATTGGAAATTTCAACACCTACGACAATGCTGTCATTCTGCGCGAAGCCCGAAGGCGGAGTCGCAGAATCTATTTGCATCTGCTATGGATTCTTCAAATTTGGGAAAGATTGATAACTATGTCTAACGAAGTCTCCGTGGGGTTAAGCATCCCCAGAAGGACAGGCTTCAGGCGGCTAGTGAAGTTTCACTATTGGAATCCTGGGAAGGAACATCGTCTACTATTTTCTGATTCAAGGGATCATAACCCAGATAGCCCACTACTTTGATCGCTGAACGGACGGCGGATTCCAGAAGGGGAACTCCGGATGCGGCATAGGAACCGCAGAAAAAAACTTTTCGCAAAGGCCCTTGATGGAGAAGATCCAACTCACTTAGCAGTTTCTGGTTTTCCCTGGTAACAACTGCTCGTTCCATCGGAACGGCACTCAGAGTTTTCTCAGCTTCGGGTTCAAAAATCGGGTTCCAGGTTTGGAACACCGGAGCGTGCGTGGCAATGGTCGGCTCGATGGGATTGACCCAGACACTGAACATGGATTGGCTGAAATCCTTTTTGACCTGATAGTGCAGTGGAGACCAGTCCTTTCTGTTCTCGGGCATGAAACGTTCATCCCGGTGCACCCAGAGTGTTCCCGAATCGTAGGGGAAGGCATCGAGGATTTTCCGTTCACGATGATACTGTTCCGGAAGGAAGTTAAGATGATTGGCCTGGACCGCACAAATCACATAATCAAAGGGTCCGAACTCGTTGTTCTGTGAACGCAGAAAGGTGCCTGATGATTTTTCGGACAACTCTTCAACACGGATCCCGCTTTTCCAGGTCAAGTCCGTCCCAAGTTTTTCCGCCAAAGCTTTTGTTCCACCTTGCAATCTTCTCAACCTGGAACCGAAAACAATTTTCTGAAGCAAATCTAGAATCTGTCCTGCAGGCCATTGATCAATGGTTTTTTCATCGCAGGTACAGATGGTGGTCAGAAGTGGGTATAACAACCCTTTCCAGAAAATCGGATCGACTCGATACTGTTTTCTGAATTCCTCGAGGGTCAAATCGGAATCGAGGGATTTCGGATGCGCCCTGTAGATTTGAAGAAAACCGGAAAGCATCCGGTAGGTTTCAGGCCGAATCAGGTAACGGAGTGGAGCCCATGGGATCTCTCGAGAGCCAAACTGAAATTTAATGCTACGGAACCAGGTCCCTTGAGGAAGCCAACTGCAAGCAACCGGCGTATCCACCTCGAATGTCTTCACATCGAGGATATCACACAATTTCAACACCGTCGGCCATGCGTGAGGACTCATCACCCTCAACGGCACATCCACATGACCCGATCTTCCATCATTACCATCCAGGAACTGGGTGTGAAAGTCCATCCCACGGCTCGATTGGGCTTCGAAGATGGTGACATCTGTTCCAGCCTTCCTGCATAACCAGCCTGCTGCAAGACCAGCCATGCCGCTGCCAATCACTGCGATTTTTTTCTTCATCATTCTTGATCGGATGTCTTTATTTACTTTATCCAACAAACAAGGACCAATCATAAATTGTAACAATGTAAATGAATTTTCGCAGAAAATGTAAATTCTTTACACAAAAGTTTTACCATTTTTTTAGGGAAATGGACCATTCCATGGCTATCCAACCTCAAGAACAAAAAGGGAGTATTTTTTTTCAGGCGAATGATCTGGCATTTCATACCCATTCGATGAGACTATTGAGCGGCAAAGCAGAAACTTTTTATTTTTTAAAAAGGAGAACTCATGGCATTACAGACTAAAAACGTAATATTCACAGCAGAAAAGACGGATCTTCAAGGATATTTGGCCTGGAATGAAGATCAGGACGGGTCAAGACCGGCGGTGCTTGTTTTCCCGGAATGGTGGGGCCTGAATAACTACATCAAAAAACGCACTGAGCAGGTGGCTTCACTGGGATACCTGGCGATGGGAGTCGACATGTATGGTAACGGAAAAACAGCTGACCATCCCGAAGAAGCGGGAAGCCTCATGAACGGAGTCCTCGGGGACCTGGAACTGTTGAAATCCCGGGTGGAAGCGGCGTATCAATCCCTCAGGAATGAGGAACTTGCCGATCCCAATCGGATGGGAGCGATCGGTTACTGTTTCGGGGGAGCATTGGTTTTGAACATGGCCCGCTTCGGTATGGATCTCCAAGCAGTGGTGAGTTTTCATGGTGCGCTGGATTCGATGCAAAAACCTAATCCGGGTGAGGTGAAGGCGAAAATTCTCGTTTGCCACGGCGCCGCCGATGAGTTCATCCCTGAGGAGGCCATCGTCAATTTTAAAAAGGAAATGGAGGAAGCATCAGCAGATTATGAATTCGTTGACTACCAGGGTGCACTTCATGGTTTCACCAATCCTGCCGCAGATGAACGCGGCAAAGCTTTCAACCTGCCACTAGCCTATGACGAAAATGCAGACCGCCAGTCATGGCAGGCCATGGAATCCCATTTTAAAAAAATGTTTTAAAATACATAAGCCTAGGAACTTTGAGGGGCTCGGGCTAAAATAATCATTTTTAATTTCTACCCCTGAACAAAGACCGATGACGTTAATCGAGATTGAAAACAGCTTGGGACAGGTTTATGAGCAGATGGATGGATCTGCCGAGCATTTAGCAGAGAATGAAGCAGGAATCCGCAAGACATTGCTCAAATTGGAAGAGGTCTGCTATGTACTGAGGGACACGACACGCATCGGTTTGTGTTCTGCAAGCGAACTGGAGCAGGGTTCAGGCAGGACTTCGATGGAGGTTCTGGCTTATCTTCTCCCGCTTTTGCCGCAACAGTTGGGGGATCGGAATTTCATGAAAGATCACGGAGTCAGGCTTCCTTACATGTGCGGGGCGATGGCCAATGGAATCGCCTCGGAGAGGCTGGTCATTGCGATGGGAGAGGCCGGGTTACTCGGCAGTTTCGGAGCAGCAGGACTGGTACCTTCCCGAATTGAAGAAGCAATCCAGACCATCCAGACTTCCCTGCCGGAGAGACCCTATGCCTTCAACCTGATCCATAGTCCTGCTGAGGACGCCATCGAACGGGCTGCCGCCGAACTTTTTCTAAAGCATCAGGTCAAAACCGTGGAAGCCTCGGCCTTCCTTGATCTTACTCCGCACATCGTGCACTACCGTGTGAACGGACTGAGTCAGGGACCTGGAGAGCAGGTCATGATCGGCAACCGTGTCATTGCCAAGATTTCGAGAAGTGAAGTTGCCGAAAAATTCATGCGTCCCCCGCCCGAACGCATACTGGCAAAACTGGTTCAGGAAAACCGGATCACCGAGACACAGGCACGTCTTGCTTCCAGAGTGCCGATGGCCGATGACATAACCGTCGAGGCTGACTCTGGAGGGCATACCGATAACCGTCCGCTGGTCTCCATTCTGCCCTCGATTCTATCTCTGCGTGACCGTATACAGGAGGAACAGAACTATTCACAACCGATTCGGGTTGGGGCAGGAGGTGGAATCAGTACCCCCGCTTCGGCCCTGGCGGCATTTATGATGGGGGCCGGGTATGTCGTCACCGGTTCGGTTAACCAGGGATGTGTCGAAGCCGCAGCCTCGGAACACACCAAAAAACTCCTGGCTCAGGCTGAAATGGCGGATGTCAGTATGGCTCCGGCGGCCGACATGTTTGAAATGGGGGTCCAACTCCAGGTCCTGAAACGGGGGACCCTGTTTCCGATGCGAGCCCAGAAACTGTATGAGCTTTACCGCAATCACGAATCGATTGAAGAGATCCCCTTGTTAGAAAAGGAAAAACTGGAAAAACAGATTTTCCGGAAAAGTCTGGAAGAGGTTTGGTCCGAAACTGAGTCCTATTTCAGGTCCAGGGATCCGCATCAAATCGAACGGGCCATGAATCATCCCAAACGGCGGATGGCCCTCATCTTCCGCTGGTACCTGGGACTCTCCTCACGCTGGTCGAACCATGGCGAAGCTGGAAGGGAAACGGACTACCAAATCTGGTGCGGACCTGCCATGGGAGCCTTCAATGCCTGGGTCAAAGGTTCCTTCCTAGAAGAGCCCTCAAACCGCCGGGTTGTGGACATAGCCGAAAACCTAATGCAGGGCGCAGCATATCTTTTCCGTCTTCAACAGCTGAAAACGCAGGGCATCCATCTCCCTTCCTCCTTATTCCATTTCTCCCCGGTTCCTTCCGCCTGATCCGGGGAAGCCCCTTCCAACCCAGGAAACTTCAGTCAGCACACTTTGGTTTAATTAATATTTTAATACCCTATGAAACTTAATTGACAGAACTGGATTTTATAGAAACTTCAGTAATGTTTTCATAAACACTTCGTTTTGATTCTGATGCATGGGATTGACTTGTTTTCAAGAAACAGTTTGTACTAGATCACTCCATGAATAACCTATTGATATGATATTATTATTTATTCAGCAGGTCCCATTTAAAGATATCTCAATTTATGCGATCGAAATATTAAGAAGATGATCAGCGAGAAATCCTTAAGCTTTGAAAATTCGGGGGTCTTAAAGGGCTTGTTCTGTGTTGTCGCAGCACAGTTTTTTTTCACCACCCAGGACATGATGATCAAGTGGCTCAGCAGTGACTATGCACTGCACCAGATCATCCTCAGTCGCGCGGTGGTTGGCACACTATTTATCCTGCTTGTCTTTGTCCCGATGGAGGGAGGGATTTCCGTCCTCCGAACGCGTCGATTGGGGATGCATTTGATGCGAGGTTTTGGGATTGTGATCGCGAATCTTGCGTTCTTCACCAGCCTGATCAGCATTAAACTGGGTGAAGCCACAGCGATTTTTTTCATCGCCCCGGTCCTGATCACCGCCCTTTCGGTGGTCCTGTTGGGCGAAAAAGTCGGGCATTTCCGTTGGATTGCCGTTTCCGTCGGACTGATCGGGGTGATGATCATGATCCGACCCAGGGGTGAAATTTTCAATGCAGCCTCACTCTTACCCCTGGTTGCAGCACTGGCCTATGCATTGGTTCACATCATGACCCGCAAGATGAGTCAAACCGAACAGGCATCAGCCATGGCATTCTACATCCAGATGAATTTTGTAGTGGTCAGTTTTTTGATCGGACTCTTTTTTGGTGACGGCAAATTTGCGGACCCTGCTTCTCCAACACTGGACTTTCTTTTCCGAGCCTGGGTATTTCCATCCTTGCAGGACATGCTGATGATGTTCGCCATCGGCTTATTCAGTGGACTGGGTGCCTATTTTATCAGTCAAGCTTACCGTATCTGTGAAGCAGGAGCCGTGGCCCCCTTTGAATATTCCGCGATGCCCTTGGCTATTTTTTGGGGTATCATCATTTTTGGTGAATGGCCCGATCTGGTTTCATGGTTTGGAATCCTTTTCATTGCGGGTGCCGGATTACTGATCCTTTTCCAGGAATCTCGTCGAGGCAGGGAAATCGCCAGCGACCGGCCGATGCCACGAAACCGTTGATTCTGAAGTTCCCATTTGAAGTAATGAAAAAGAGATGAATCAGATCAACCGTTGTTCCTGGCCCGGGGAAGACCCTCTTTATCAGGCATATCACGACGAGGAATGGGGAGTTCCGATTTATGATGATCGTGCTCTATTTGAAAAACTGATCCTGGACGGATTTCAGGCAGGATTATCCTGGATCACGATCCTCCGTAAACGGGATCATTTCCTCGAAGCTTTTGATGGATTCGACCCATTCAAGATGATTGCCTATGGTCCTGAAAAAATTGAAAGCCTCATGCAGGATTCAGGTATCATCCGTAACCGACTGAAAATTGAAAGCAGCGTCACCAACGCCCAAACCTGGCTAAAAATCCAGGAAACCGAAGGCTCTTTTTCGGAATTCCTCTGGAAATTTGTCGGAGGGTCACCGA
>LNZD02000018.1 GCA_001469005.2 SAR324 cluster bacterium lautmerah10 | reverse complement strand
CGGTCACTGATTTCTTAGGATTACTTCTCCAATCCATAATATCCTGTCTTTTGCTCGGGATGGAATTGCCCGGAAGTCAGACTTTGTCATTATTTTATTGGCTCAAGGGATGAGAATGAAGTTTTACGATTTTTAACCATGCGCCTCGCCCCTTTTAAATCATTTGGGCGACTTTACATCCTGATTTATTTCCTCACTTTTCTTCAATCAGCCTATTCCCAATCGGAACTACCCATTGATGAAGATCCATATTTAGACCCTGATGGAGTAGAGTCAGTAAACAAAAACCAAAGATTTAAAGATGATCAAGGTTTTTTGATTGGTTTTTTGTATGGACTCCATACAGCACTTGTCTTCTCCCCAGCACTCAGCCTGGCTTATTATAAAGAATCATTTACATTAGGAATAGAAGTATCCGACTCTGACAAACTTGAATTCTGGTCAAAACAAAAAAAAGATTGGTTAGGTCCTTCACGTTTTGGCGGAACGAATTACTTTGCAAAATATTTTTTTGGAAAAAATGTCTATATTTTAGGAGCCTATGAAAAAAGATTCGCTCAACTATACAACAGATCCTATGACCGAACTCAAAAACCTAAAGAGCAAGACGATAACACTTTCAAAAAAAAGGTTGCAAAAGCAAGATTTAATATTGATGCGGAAACAACTGTTGGTTCAGTGGGTATAGGTTATATGAATGTTGGTCGGTTGGGTTTTATGTCAATCGACATTATAAGATATAGTTTTTTAATTAATCAAAGAGCTGATGTAGAAGTACTTTGGGAGACTTGGTCATCTCCAGAGATTGACAGTTATGAAGATTTACAGAAAAACATCGAATCCCGTAAGGAAGACTGGTATGACACCCTTGATTCTCCATCTACCCTTCTAATCACTGTCGGATTATTTTTTTGAGAACGACTGATTTTCAAACAATTTATTTTACTGCAGAAATACCATAGGATTTAACTGATCAAAGGATTACTCGATGAATGAATGGATGCAGCAATATTGGACATTTTATCATGCGGGAGTGTTTATTTTTCTAGTTGCAGGACTGGCATTAATTTTCCGCTTCCTCATTTTACGAAAAAAGAAAAAACAACCCGGAGAAACCAAGCTTTCTTTCAAACACTGGAACGAACGTTTCAACAAGGATTTTGAGCAACTGGAACTTGAAATGAGAAAATTTCCTCATCTTCCTAAAGAAGCGGTGAAGTTGTTGAAAAAAGCTTATAAAAAGGAGCAAAAAAAGGAAAAGAAAGAGGATAGCCTTAAAGAGAACGAGTCCGTAAAAAAAATTC
This sequence comes from SAR324 cluster bacterium lautmerah10, assembly GCA_001469005.2. Lineage (GTDB taxonomy): Bacteria > SAR324 > SAR324 > SAR324 > NAC60-12 > UBA1014. The sequence goes on along the minus strand of LNZD02000018.1, from coordinate 24,119 downwards.
GTGAAGAATTAGCAAAAGGAACTTCTACCGAAGAAGTGCTTAAATATCACTCTAATAGAATTTATGTATTAAATTTTTTTGGAAATAAGGAAGCTTCCCAGGTTGAACAATTTCGAGAAGAAATTTCATTTTTACTTCAAGTGGCACAGCCTGCAGATGAAGTGGTAGTTAAACTCAACAGTCCAGGTGGAGTAGTTCAAAATTACGGACTGGCAAGTTCCCAAATTGCCCGACTTCGCCAACATGAAATTAAATGCACCGTATGTGTTGATCTGGTTGCAGCAAGTGGTGGCTATATGATGGCTGCCGTTGCCGATAAAATCGTCGCTGCCCCCTTTGCTATCATTGGTTCCATTGGAGTAGTTGCAGGATTACCCAATTTCCATAGGGTTCTAAAGAAGCATGAGGTTGACTATTACCTCTTCACCGCTGGCAAATACAAACGGACTGTCACTCCTCTAGGAGAAGTGACCGAGGAAGGGCAGGAAAAAATGCAGCAGGATCTGGAAGCAATTCATCATTCCTTCAAGAAACTAATCGTTGATCATCGGAAAGAAATTGATATCGAAGAAGTCGCAACCGGTGAATTCTGGCTTGCTGAGGAAGCCAAGGAAAAGGGACTGGTCGACGAAATCCTGACCAGCGACGATTATCTCTTTGACAAAATGAAAGATTTCGAGATTATTGAAATTACTACAGAGGATTCAAGAAACAGGATAGAAAAACTACTCCAAGGAGGTATTGAATTGTTTCAGTCTTTTGGCAGAAGGACCTCACTTGAGGATTCTGAAATCCCAGGGTTAATACGCTAAAACGAATTTTTCAATAACCACGAATCTGGAATAAGGCCCGGTCAACCGCATCCCTGATCCTCTCGCTTGAATGCTGACTTAAGGATTCTAGACTCTCCACTGCTCTCGGGTCTTTCAGTTCTCCAAGAATTTTGATGATGTTTTCCATGACTGGGATATTCGATTCTTTTTCTTTCATCTGGTCAAGAGCTTCAATTGTTGCATTGACTGCTCCCGATCCTAAACGGCCAATGGCTTCTACGACCTGTGAAGCAACTTCCTCATCTTCAAGGAAGGGTAACATCAATCTTGCCACGCGCGGATTTTTAACGCGAACCAAGATATCGAAGTTTTCACGATTTTCGAAAAAAGACCTGCCCTTGAGTATTCCGATGATTGAAGGCGCAACATCAGGCCCGATTTGAATCAATAAGGCTTTGAAAGCTCCCCGATTTGAAGTTTCGGTAGGAGAATCATAACGAGTTACCAACCGGTCGATTCCTTCTTTGCCAAAACTTCGGAAACTTGAAGCCAAGGCACGGATTTGTGCCTCATCTGCAGTAACCGCCAAATCAAGAAGAGCATCAAGGGCGGGTTCATATTTCAGTTGCCCCAGAGTTACAATGATCTCACGCTGCACTTTACTGTCTGAATCATTAAGATGCTTAAGCAGGGTTGAACCAGCACTTTTTTCTCCGATTTTGCCTATCAATTTGACGGCACGCAAACGGACAGCAGGTTCATCTTCATCCATCAGCGAAATCGCCATTTCAAGAGCCGCCTGTTTGTCTCCCTCCTGATATAAGGATTCCGCTTTATCGATGCTAGAGCAACCTGATGCAATTAATAGTAGGACTAATCCAAGCAGGAAAAATCGATATTTCAGCATGATATTTCTCTCTTTTTATTTTATTGATTAACTTTCATCAGGTATTCGGACAAATACCAAATCAGTCAATTCTGGTGCAACGATCGGTTCCTTAGAATTGATTCCTGAATCATCAAGCAGGATCATGATTTTGTCTGCCAGTCTCTCAAGGCTGTCAGAGTAACGCACTCGGACAGTCACGATGGTAGGCACACTGTTATCATAACCAATATAACGGAAATCATCTGTTTGTCCCTGGTCCAGCTTTCGGCGCAAGCTGCGGATTTCCTTGGACCCAAAATCACGGAAAACCAGTTCATATGAAGTCAGGCGTTTTCCTCCTACTGAAATCGTCGACATTTCCTTGATCACCTGAGGAATGAATTCTGATTCCATCTCAGCATAGGAATCCTTGACCAGTCCAGTAATCATTGCAGAAGCAATGGTATTGGTTCCTCCGCGTCGGGCGACGTTGACGACCGAATTGGCAAATGCCCCTCCTCTGCCGGTTGAGATGTTTTTTGCAGTCACATTCAATGAAAGCGCAATGTCACCCTGGACATTTCCACTGACCGAAAAAATGTTCACCTCGACCACCACTTTTGCCATTTGCTGAAGAAGGCTTAACCCGGTGGAATAAAATTCTTCGGAATTCTGAATTTGCTTGTCGAGCAATGCTCGGTCTGCAGGGCTTCCGGAAACTATTGCCATGAATTGTTCTTTCGAAATTTTCGCGAATTCTTTTTTTAGTTTTTCATCTGTTTGCATCGAAGTTACTGCATTCCGGAAATCCATAGCACGTAAACCTCTCTGGTTGAGGTCGGTCTGGATTTGATTCATCATTGCATCTTCGATGTCACTGAAGGTGAAGCCAGATGCTGATAGATCCAGATCCTTTTTGCTCGTGATCACTGTCACTAGGGTGTTTGAACTGGTATTGATCAACTTGAGATCTTTCTGAAGTGCAACCAACACCTGCTGTCGATTGACTTTGACCGCGCTGTCAATACCATAATAAGTGCCTCCGAATATCTTCTTTTCATCGTTGACTTCCGTATCGACCACATACTTCTGGACATTCGAGGATATATATTTTTCAATGATTTCAAATTTATTGTTGTAAGTTTCAGGTGGGAGTAATTCTTGGATCATCATGTCCACAGCCTGAATATTTGCATTTTCAATGGCTTTTGCCTTGGCAGCACGGATGTCGTTACGTTTGATGAAGGCCTTGTTTTTAACCCGAAGTACTCTCACATCAGGAGAATCTTCCTGAAGAGTGACTCTCCCGGTCAGATCTGCCAGGGTCAAAAATTCTTCTGGTTTCGGCTTTTGAGGCTCAGGTCCAAAACAAGCGTTCAAAAAGAATGTTAGACCCAGAAAGATGATGGGGGTGATTTTGATTACCCGCATGGTAACTCCTATTGTTTTATGTATTGTTAACGAAACTCTCCATGAGAAATAAACTCAACTTTACTAGTTAATTTAACACCGCTCACATTGAATGAAAAGGTCATTGTCTGCTCAAGCTGATACATGAAAAATTTAGAAAGCTTCCAAATAAAAATTAAGTTTTTGATAATTCCAGTTCTGATTTTAATTCCTTTTCTGGTGTTTTTACCAAAGACAGGTTCCGCATTCTTCCCTCTGAATTGGTCGGATCTAAATTTTCAGATGCGTTATCAGGCTCAATGGTATCGGGTGAGGCTGGAAAACAGGATTGAGATTTTTGATCCCTTTGCAAATAAAATGGGGGAAGTGGGTAAGAAAAATCCTAAATTCATGCCGGAACGGGATTATGTCCAGATCATCAACTGGAAACGGGATCAGGTTCTGGTGATAGAAACGCGTAATGATGAGGGGCAATTGATGCATCTTTATTATGAGAATGGAGATCAAACCGTCCAAAAACAAATCGACCCGATTCGTTTTTTCAATCTGAACGAAATCATGCCGCATTATTTACGTTTTCTTACCAAAAAATCCGAACACCGTGAACAGGCTCTCAGAGAATTCAACATCGAAGATTTTCTGGTCAGCCAGACATGGCATGAAAATCAAATCTATTACAGGATTGGAATTCAAGGATCGGATCATTATGCTCTTATTGATCCGAAAACCTTTTTTCTCCAATCACTTCATAGTTCCATTCAGCGTGCTAACGGTTCGAAATGGAAATTGGAGGTCAAATTCAGCAAATTTAAAAAATACAACAGGCAGGAATACCCTCAAATAACCGAATATTTTCTGGATGGGAACCTTTTCAAACGAGTCAGCCTCATAAAGGCAAAAATCCTTTCCAGGTTACCGATCAAAGAACTCAAAGAGATGGCAATGACTCGGGTTGAAACTCTTCCCGCAACATGGACGGTCGACTATGCTCGTTAAACTAAAGAAAACCTCCCTCCTGCTCCTGATCCTCTTTGGTGGAGGATTTATTCCAGTTGGAGCAGAGATTTTCAGAATCGATGGGATTTACCTTGTCGTCAACAACCAGATGCTGACACGAAGTGAAGCTATCGATACCTCCAAAACACTTAAAACCCGAATTGAGCAATCCAATCTTTCTGCTGGAGAAAAATCAAAGAGATTGGCAGAACTCAAAAATGATTTACTGAAATCCCTGGTTCAGGAACTCCTTTTATTAGATAGAGCAGATGCTCTCGGACTCGAACCGACTGAAAAAGAAATTGAAGGACGTCTGGATCAAATCGCGGAAAATCAACCTGAGGTTTTTAATGCGTATGGAGAAAAGGAACTTCAGGAGCAACTAATCCGGGATTTTAAAAAACAAAGGGTGATCTCCTACGAAATTGAATCAAGAATCCGGACCGATGAAGAAGAACTTGAACAGTATTGTATAGAAGAAAGTAAACGCCTTAGAAAAATCGGATTGAGCCAGATTCTCTTCCGCGGAGATGCGGATGAGGCTCGGAAAAAAGCATTGGAAGTGAAAAAAGCGTTTGAGGAAGGAAATGATTTCGGCAGTCTGGCAGAAAAATATTCTGAGGACCCCTCAGCAGCAAAAACCAAAGGCAAACTTGGATTTTTCAGCCAGGGTGAACTACTCCAGTCCATTAATGATGCTGCATTTCTCCTAAACCCAGGAGAGATGAGTCCCTTGGTTAATTCAGAATTCGGTTTTCACCTGTTGTATGTTTTTGATGAAGAATTTCCTGAAAACATCAACTGTAAAAAACTAACTCTTGACCAGAAAAACCGTTATGCGGATATCGTTTACGGTCAAGAGAAAGATCTTTTACTTCAGGATTATATTCAAGATCTCTGGGCCTGCGCCAGAATCGAAGTTAAAGACCCTTTAGAAAGTGGGTTGCCAAGCATCGAAAGCCTTCCAAATGTTAGAGATGCCAACAACCCATGTAGGGTTAGAATGGGTGCCATTCGTGAGAGGGCTATGGAAAAGGCTTCCAGTCAGAACAAAAAACAGTCTTCTCGTTGATTAAATCAAATTGGGGTAGGCTTCTAAATTAAGATCGTCCTTTAACCCTGCTTCAAATCTGAAAGAAGCCAAGCAGGCCACCATTGCTGCGTTATCAGTGCACAAACCTGGTGAAGGATAATGTAAGTCGATTCCTCTCTGAAGGGATTCGCTGGTAAATACTTCCTTTAACTTTCGACTGGCAGCCAATCCTCCCGAAACAGATATTCGGTTAAGTCTCAGTGATTCTGCAGCAGAAAAGGTTTTCTCCACAAGAACTTCACAAACGCTTTTAAAAAAGGCCGCAAGTATAGGTCCTTCCTGATCCAGTATATCAGGATTTTGTTGACGGAATCTGAGCATCGCTGTTTTCAATCCACTGAAAGAAAAATCAAACCCTTTCTGCTTCAGCAAAGGTTTTGGAAATTCGAAATCCTCACCTGAAAACTGCATCGCATAACCATCAACCACCGGACCACCAGGCATTGGATGTCCAAACATTTTTGCAACTTTATCGACACACTCTCCTGCAGCATCGTCCAAACTTCGCCCTACAATTTGATAATCGAAATGATTCCTGGCATGCATCAACAAGGTATGACCACCTGCAACAACAAGATGAAGACAGGGAAAAGTCAACTCGGCCCCACTTAGAAAACAGGCATAAGGATGTGATTCGACATGGTTGATGCCAATAATGGGTTTGTCCAGGGAATAGGCGAGGCTTTTGGCAACTGTTACCCCCACAAGAAGCGAGCCCAAAAGACCTGGATAATGGGAGACTGCAAAATAGTCAATTTCTTGAAAAGTCAACCCACTCTGCTTTAAAGATTCTGAAATTAGAGGATGAATAACCTCCAGATGCTTGCGTGATGCACGTTCCGGAACAACTCCTCCAAAAGCTTCATGGTCCTTGAACTGAGAGAGTGTGAGATTTGCAAGGATATCATTATGACCTTTCAAAATGGCTACGGAGGTATCATCAAAAGTGGTGTCGATTGCGAGGCAAATTGGTTGCATTAAAATTAATTCTCTAGATTGGGGTTAGTTATGAAGGCAATTCAAAAAAATATGAACCATTTGAATTCTGTTCCTCATCCCATTTACATCTAAGCAAGGCTATTTATCAAGTAAACAGTCATCATGTTTCGCCGCCTTATTATTTTTTTAGGATTGTTACTTTTTCTATTGATAGCAGCCGCTGCATGGAATATCCGCCAAGCCGGTAAACCCATGAACGCTGATGAAATTCCACAATGGAAACTGATTCAAGAGACTCAGGATTCTATTCTTTTGCAATCAGTCGCAGAACCGGACCGAAAAACAGAAGCATTCCTTGCAGGTCCATCCGACCGTTTCGGTTGTGATACCCTGATCATGTTAGCGGGTGCTGAGACAGGACCTGATTTTTTTCAACTCAGTCCTGAAATCGTTGAAAAAGCAAACACGATTTTATTGATTCAACCGTTTCAGAATTTTGCCAAATACCTCGAAAAACCTGAAGACATCAATGGATGGGGTATCTTTGATTGGTGGAATCTCCCTCATCGATTCCGAAAAGAATACCTCCAAAATCTTGGAGCAATGAAAGCCCTCATTGACTATATCCAATCCAAGGCTTCTGCTGGCCGTTCCCGTTTTTCAGGAAGGGTCGTTCTTGCCGGAGGAAGTGCTGGGGCACCTGTGCCCGCAATGATCACCGGATTTTATCCTGAAAAAGTTTCCGGTTTAATGATCATCTTCGGATTCACCAACATAAAGGCAGTCATCAACAATGAAATCTATCGGCAAGGTCTTATCCGGCTCAAAATTACAGATTCTGAGGAAGGATTACAGTTCAGCATCCAACGAGGTTTCCTGAAATTCCTCGGCACCGTATTTTCAGTGATTCTGGGAAACATGTTGAAATACGGAGATATTGAGCTATATTTATCGGGTATAAAAAATACTCCCATACACTTTATCAATGGGGATCACGATCATCTCATCAGCGATGAAACTTACCTTCCCATGTGGGAGGCGGCCCCGGAACCAAAAAGTGAAACCTGGCTTAAGGGCGGGCATATAGACCCAAGTAATCCCAAAGAAGTGAAAAGGATTATAAACTTAATGGATCAATGGGCGGAAAGTAAAAATCTTAGATTATGTCAAAATTAGCCCACTAGAAAACCATCTAAAATGACAAATCCTGAAGTTTTTGAAAAATCAGATTCTCTGAAAAGTGGAAATTTTTATGCGGTCAATGCCATTCAACGTTGCTACCGAATTAATGAGCCTGATCATTTTCTCAAGGATATGGAAACCAGTTTGGTTGGTTATTTTGATAAGGAAGAGCAATTTCATCATTTCAATCGCCTGCAAAGTCGTCAGGCTGCAAAAACTTCTTTGTATACACTGTTATCTCTCAATGATTTGAAAAGTCTCGAATTTTATCAATTGAGAGATCATCTGTTGGAAGAAATAAATAATGATTCATTGGAACTTCGTTCTGTTCCTGAATCCGAGAGAGCAACCGTAGAAATGGTAAAAAAAACGGTTGCGTCTTTTTTAGAGCGATGTGACTCAGACCGCGGAATAATTCATTCCGTTGAGGAATTGAAAAGGAAGCATCTTAAAGAATATCTCGCACCACCGGACTTAGCGCATTAAATCACAAGGGGTTCAATCTCTGGGTTCAAGAACGAACCCATAAGTGAGCGAATATTTCTCCCCACGGTGTGAAACATTGCGTTTTCGCGAGGCTTCAACAAGCTTTCTTATTTCCTCCCTTTGCAGATCCCTTATTTCGGTTGGGGATACTTCTTTTTCAAGACGGGCAGCCGCTTGGGACTCTAAAATAGCCTTACGCTGCTCAGCACGTTCTCTGGCACGTTCCAGCATACCGCTGAAACGAGAATTGAAACAACGGTAACGTGCTTCTGCAGATGAGTAACAAGACTGTGTTTCTGAATTAACTGCCTGAGCTTGAAGGTGCTGATTGGAATAAATTACAAAAACTATACTGATAACTGCAAAATAACGAAACATGCTGAATAAGTCCTTCCAAGTATTTTTTAAGGGAACAGGTCTTTGCATCCTTATCTTACTCTTCGGTTTCAAAATTAACGCACAAAATTTCAACGAGACTGATGGTCGAAATGCTAATACCATTGCGGTTGAATCATCCCAGGGTGAAAGCAAAAAAAACACCCAACAGGCAATCAACCCGGGAACAGGAACTTCACAATCGGAAGTACAAATCCGGGAATCCGCAAAAAATCTTGCTATCGAGTCATCAAAAAAACCGAAAATCCTGCTTCCGAATCAGAACAATTCAACTGAATCTCCAGGAACAGTATCCAAAGATCCGAGTCGGGAAGCTTCTGAGTTGGCAGAAATTCAAAGTCGGGGTGGTAAATCTGAACAGCAAATTCAAACCAACGTCACCAAGGCTCGTCAAACCGGAGAAGAAATACGCTCTCAGGCTCTTTCTCAGAAATCTGCCGTTACCACAGATCCAAAACAAATCCAGCTTGAAGCAAAACTGGCACGAAAAGCTGAAATAAAAAAACAACGTGATGATTATGAGAGTATGATCAAAGCAAACTACAACCGTTTCCAAAAAATCAGATATCGGCAGATGCATTACAACGGGATGAGTTTTGATTATACCGCTTTCAATCAATTGTTCACGCCGATCAAGAAACGCAAATAGAGCTTCATTTCACTCATCTTCAATTTTTTAGAATCCAAAGAATATGGCCCGGATTGCAATTGCAATGAGCGGAGGGGTGGACTCCTCGGTTGCCGCCTTATTACTTAAAAAGGAGGGGCACCAACTCCTTGGACTGCATATGAAACTTCATCATGGAGAAGGGCATGAACGGATTCGAAAACGTTGCTGTTCGCTGGATGAAGCCCTTGATGCAAGAGCCATTTGCCGCAAACTCGACATGCCCTTTTATGTCCTGGATTTTCAGAAAGAGTTCAGGGAGACGGTGATTGATTATTTTATTCGTGATTATCAAAAAGGGAAAACTCCCAACCCCTGTGTGATGTGTAACAGGAAAATCAAAAGTGGGCCTCTTATCCAAAAATCTATGGAACTGGAATGTGATTTCCTAGCCACAGGACATTATGCCTCAGTCCAAAAAAGTGCAGACGGAAAATCACTCCAATTGATTCGTCCTCAGGACAAGGAAAAGGATCAGACTTATTTCCTGCATGGAATCTCAAGTTTTGAACTAAAAAAAATGGTCTTTCCTCTGGCAAATTTGAATAAGAATGAGGTACGTCAATTGGCAAGAGATCATGGGCTGGTTTCAGCTGATAAAGAGGAAAGTCAGGAAATATGTTTTGTTCCCAAAGACTACAGACAATTTCTTGAAAAGAAGGTTAGTCGACCTCAAACCCGAGGAAGGTTTGTTGATTCCTCAGGCAATGACCTTGGGGAACATCAGGGACTCATGTATTACACAATCGGCCAAAGAAAAGGTTTGGGGATCAGTGATTCGACTCCCTATTATGTCGTAAGCTTGAATGAAGCCAAGAATGAAGTTGTACTGGGGAAAGCAAATGAACTTTATTGCAGCGAAGTCAAGGTGGCTGATGTGAACTGGATTTCAATAAAACCTCCCCAACATCCTTTTTCGGCAAAGGTAAAACTACGCTATTCGCATCAGGAGACTCTTTCAACGATTAACCCGATCAATGATCATCAGGTTCGGATCGCATTGAAACAACCACAAAAATCTGTTGCTCCAGGACAAGCAGCTGTTTTTTATGACCAGGATGTAGTTCTTGGAGGAGGATGGATTGTTTCGACTAAACCTATCGAAAATTCATTTTTAGAAAATGAGATGGAAGTGCCGGCATGATGCCAACATTTCCTCAAAGGTTGACCATTCAAAATGAACATCCTTCTTACTGGTTTCATGGGAGCAGGAAAAACAACGGTGGGAAAGAAACTTTCCAAGCGTCTGGGTTATTTTTTCATCGACACCGACCGTGAAATTGAAAAAGAACAAGGATGCACCATCAGTGAAATTTTTAAATATGGCGGAGAGATTTGTTTCAGGGACCTTGAAACCAATATGCTTCAACAACTTCAATCAAAACAAAATCTCGTGATTGCCACCGGTGGTGGGATGGTTATGCGTCAAGAAAATAGAAATTTGATGCAAAACCTTGGAACCAGAGTATACCTGAAGGTGGGACTGGAAGAACTGATTCGACGTTTGAAAAAAGACAAAAAACGACCTTTGCTCCAGGAAGCCAGGCCCATTGAAAGAATTACTGAAATGCTGGAGCAAAGAAAAAGTATTTACGAGGAAGCCGAATGTATTGTGGATACAACCGATCTTTCGCCTCAACAAATGGTCTCCGAAATCATTCGTAAGTTATGAAAGAAACAGAAAAGGAAAATACCTTCGAGGAAGCCTTGCAAAAACTGGAACGTGCCGTGGAGAAACTTGATGAAGGATCCCTGAGTCTGGAAGAAGCTCTCAGCACCTTTGAAGACGGAGTCCGCTGGAGCAGGGAATGTCATCAGTTTTTGGAAAAAGCAGAAGAACGTGTGGGGATTATATTGAAAAATGAGAATGGCGACTATGAAACAAAACCATTCGAAACAGAAGATAACTGAGCACTTTGCTTTAAAGCCACATTAAGGCTTTGAAGAGGGTGATAAAAAGAATTATTTGCATTTTTGATAGGAACTAAATCGGGATAACTCGATCAGGATATAAGTTTTTTGGAAACTTAAGTCCTTCTTGAAGGATAAAGGAATCAGCTTTTAACCAATTGTTTTGGTAGGCTTGCTGAAAAGCCAACAGACCTTATTTCTTGGACCCAAACAGGGTAAATCTACCCAAAGGTTTCATGATTCTGTTGGAAACATATCGTGTCTCTCTCCTTCGGTTTATCCGGATCTTCCATTTAAGTGCAAAGAATTGAAACCTTAAAAGAGAATTCCATTGGAAGATAACGAAAAGAAAATACTGATTAATGTCGAGGATGATGAAACGCGTATCGCAGTAGTGGATAATGCAACCCTTGACAACCTTTACATAGAGCAAACTCATCGCACTCAAATACTAGGAAACATCTACTTTGGCAAGGTGGTCAAAATCCAGCCTTCCTTTCAGGCTGCATTTGTCGACTATGGTGCCGACCGCCATGGATTTTTGGCGATTTCCGACATCAATTCACAACTCTTCAAACCAAACCGAGCAACCAGAGGAAGGCCCTCGATCAATCAACTTCTGAAAACTGGCCAGCAGATCATGGTTCAGGTGATTAAAGATGAAGTCGGACACAAAGGCGCCACTCTCAGTACAAATATTAGTTTACCCGGCAGGTTCCTTGTCTTCATGCCTGACAGTGAACGGGGAGGGGTTTCCCGTAAAATTGAAGATGAAGAACAGCGTGCCCGGCTCAAGCATCTGCTGAAAGGGTTAGGGAGTGAAGACGCTTCGGCAATTATCCGGACGGCTGGAGTTGATCGATCCCTTTCCGAACTCAAACGGGATTTCATGAACCTGAGGAGAATCTGGAACCAGATCAAGCAGAAGTTTGAGGAATTCGAGAAGCCGGGCCTGATTTATCAGGAAGAAGAAGCAACGACCCGGATGATCCGGGATTACTTCACTGAAGATGTGGGACAAGTGATCATCGATGATGCCAATGCCTTTCAGCGCACACTGGAATTCTTCCAGGCCAACATGCCAAGCCAGCAAAATCGACTTCAGCTATATCTTGGGGAGAAGACACTCTTTGCTTCGTACGGAATCGAAGCCCAGGTGGAATGTCTTTACAGGAATCAAGTCCCTCTTCCGTCAGGAGGGAGTTTGGTGATTGTTCCTACCGAGGCTTTGGTTGCCATCGACGTCAATTCCGGACGTTCCACCAAGGGCAAAAACATTGAAGAAACTGCTTTGGGAACCAACCTTGAAGCGGCAGAAGAAGCTGCACGCCAGCTCCGTCTTAGGAATCTCGGTGGTTTGATTGTGATCGATTTCATCGACATGGATCTGGTAAAAAACCGAAGAGCCGTTGAAGAGAAACTGGCTGATGCCCTGAAAACCGATAAAGCCCGCTGCACCCTCGGAGAAATCTCTCAGTTTGGACTGTTGGAATTGAGTCGTCAAAGGATTGCAGGAAGCATTTCCCGCAATTCTCCGGAACTGACCATGGCCAACCTGATTCTCCGAAAAATTCAGGATCTGGCCTTTGAACAGAAGGTCAGTGAAATCTTCATGAAATTGCCAATCAAACTGGCAACCCATCTGCTGAACGTCAAACGCAGACAATTAAGCCAGCTTGAAATGGATTATGAACTGAGGGTTGAAATTAAACCGGACCCGACTCTTGAGTTGGAAGAACTTCCTGAGATGGAAGTCGTCCACAAAACGACTCATGGAGAAATGCGGAGTTCCATCCCAATCCATGCTGCGGAACTTTATGAAGAAGGCAAAAATAAATCTTCAAGAAAGCGGGGACGAAAGAAGAAACAAACTGAAGAAGAATCTGTTTTAGAAAATAAAGATTCAGAAGTTTCGGCCATTAAACAGGATACGGGTGAAATTCCAACTGAAGACTCCAAAGAAATTACACACGAAAAAGAAAAATTAACGCTGACCGATGAACTTCCCCAACCCGATCTGAACCAGGTAGAAGAAATTGAAAGTAATTCAGAAGTTTCATCCGATGCTGCAAGCCCTGAATCAAAACCCCAAGAAAAAGAAGAGATTTCTGCAGGATTGTTGTTCAGCAGTGTTCACGAAAACAATGAAAAGTTAGAAGACCAGGAATGGAGTCCCCCAACCATTTCCGAATGGCGGTTGAAATTGCAGCAAGCCCCCGATCATTCCACCATTTACAGCAGTTCTCACGAATCCCTTAATTCAGAAGGACTTACTGAAAACCAATCAGAAACAAACGAGGACTCAAACAAAACTTCCGAGATCCAAAAACCATCGTTAATTCAAGAAAGTTCTGAAACTTCGGAATCTTCGGAAGGTTCCCAAACAGATGCACTGGTTTCATCTAAACCAAAGAAAAAACCTGCATCTCAAGGAAGGAGCCGCAATAAATCCAACCAAACTGGAAAAAGCGATCAAAACGAAGAAAAGGTTGAGGAAAAACAGGACTCCTCTTCAAAAACTCCTGCAAAAAAGACTGCCAGTCGTTCTCGTTCCAAAACCCCAAAGTCTAAGAAAGCAATAGATACTTCTGAATTAAATGAGAAGGCAGAAAAGGCTTTCATAAAGAAATCTGATGCTGATTCTTCGTCAGAATCAGAAAAAGATTCCAAGAAAGAGGAAGTTCTTTCAGCCACTCCAAAAGCACCTGAGAAGAAGAGAACGAGAAAAAAACCTTCATCAAAAACTCCTGAAAAGGCTGCGGAGCAATCTGGTGGTGATGATGTTTCATCTGCGACAACGAAAAAACCTCCACGCTCACGTTCCAGAAAGAAAAAATCCCCCTCTGCAGAAGGTGCAGATGAAACATAAAATGATGTAAAATCAAGATTGATGAACTGATTTTTCATTGTGGGAAAGATTATGGGCAGCAGCATTTTCCAGTTTCTTCCATCTATCCAGGAAATAGACGCTTTTTTGTTAGATCAGGGAAAGCCCTCGGGTCGCAAGGTACGAAACCTTGTGCAGAATGCCCTGGTTCAGCTCCGTCATCAGATTGCCAACAAGACTCTTCAACCAGATCTCCTGGATTCGCCGTCCAGGGAGTCTTTTCTTCAATGGATTCTCGAAAACTTGAAAGATTATGCGCCGGTCCAAAAAGTGATCAATGCCACAGGGGTGGTGGTTCATACCAATCTCGGACGTGCTCCACTTCCAAAGGATCTTTTTGAAAACCTTCTTCCACGTTTGTGTTCGTATTCCAACCTCGAATTTGAACTGGAAACCGGAAAACGCGGATCACGGGATTCGGTCCTCAGAAATCTGTTGAGGAACCTCTCAGGAGCGGAAGAAGCAATGGTTGTCAACAACAACGCTTCTGCCGTTTTCCTAATGCTCAAAGCCCTTACTGAAGGCAAAGAGGTGATTGTTTCAAGAGGAGAATTGGTAGAAATTGGGGGTTCTTTCCGTATCCCAGACATCATGCGTGAGTCCGGAGCAACGCTGGTCGAAGTGGGTACCACCAACCGGACTCGACTTTCTGATTATGAGCAGGCCATTTCTGAAAATACAGCAGCCATTCTTAAAGTTCATCCATCCAATTATATCATTGAAGGTTTTACCGAATCAGTTGAGATCCCGAAACTTGTGGAACTTGCAAAAAAACATGGGCTCTACTGTTTTCACGATTGGGGAAGCGGCACCTTTTACCAGTTTGCACAAAAAGGATTAAGAAGTTATCCCACTGCCCAACAGGAAATACAGAAAGGTATCGACATTCTCTGTTTCAGCGCTGACAAACTTCTGGGCTCCGTTCAGGGGGGAATCATTCTAGGTCGCAAAAATCCGGTCGAGAAGATGCGAAAGCATCCTCTTTATCGTGCACTCCGGGCTGATAAGGTCACCCTGGGGCTCTTAGAGTCGGTCCTTGGAGCTTACTTTGAACCTGAGAGCCTGAAAGAAAAGGTTACAGGAATCAGGTTACTTGAGAGAAGTAAGGATGAGATTCGGGATCAGGCGAATCGAATGATGGATGAAATCCATCCTGAATCCAATTCAGAATGGAAGGTGAAAATCGAAGAAACCGACTCCAGAACCGGAGGAGGTGCTCTTCCGGAACTGCCTCTGCCTTCCTGCGCCTTGGTGATTAGCCACCCAGATTACAAGGCACAGCATATCCAGGATTGGCTAAGGTCAGAGCCCATTCCCATCATTGTCAGAGTTCAGGAAGAAAGCGTGTGGCTGGATTTCCGAACCGTTTTTGAAGAAGACGAAGAAAGTTTAAAAAATTCCCTCCACCTCCTGTTCAAGTCTTCTTTCAAGAGTGAAAGCCAAGCTCCCTGAAAAAAGAAGTCAAATTAAGTTCGTCAAATTTAAGGCTGGATGCCTGCGTGTTTGAGGATGATGTTGAATTCATCTTCCTGAACCGGCTGGATGGAAAGACGCATCCCTTTCCGAAGCAGGAGCATGTTTTCCAGACCTTTGATCTCACGTAATTCTGGCAGCATGATGGGTTTCTCAAATTCGTGTTCGAATTTAATATCCACCATCAGCCACCGAGGGTTTTCAGGAGTGCTTTTCGGATCAAAATAGTTACTCTCTGGATCCCATGCTGTGTAATCAGGATAAACTTCCTTGACCACCTTTGCAGTCCCTACCACACTGGGATTGATGACACTGTGATAAAATAGGACACGGTCTCCAATTTTCATTTCATCCCGCATGAAATTACGGGCCTGATAATTCCTGATACCGTCCCAGCATTCTGTGCCGTTTTTCGCATTTTTCAGATCCTCCAGCGAAAATGCATTCGGTTCAGATTTCATCAGCCAGTATTTCATGGATTCTCTTCGTTGGTTTCTTTAACGGTCTCTCCCACTCTCATCGGCTTCATACACATTGCCGGACTCCCCCGCCTGATCCAGATTCGAGTTTGTTCGACGGTAACTCCGTCGGGTTTACTGAGACTGGTTAGTTCTTCGGCAAAAAGGACATCTTCCAAACGAAATTCATAAATTTCGCTTCCGGGATCCAGAGGGTTGGTTCGCAGAAGCACCATGTTCGGATTGTAATGGGGACGCAGGGAACCGGCGTAGGACACTGCTTGATCTTCAAGATCATCGCGGTGTCCAGGGCTCCGCTGGATTTCGTAAAAATGACCTTCTTCAAGAAGCTTGAGCAAAGTCATTTCTCCCGTCTAGAGGTTCTCAGGCCTTAGTGGTCGAAGTTGACGCCCTGCCTGCCACATTTCCTGATTGTTGACAGCTTCAAGTTCCTGCTCCAGTTTTTCACGGTAATCGGCTTTCAAATTCGATTCAATCGAAATCTGAGCCTCTTTTCCACTGGTGACACTGCTGTAACATTCTGCAATGACAGGTTTGAGTGCCTTATGAAATTTTGGAGCCCAGTCGAGTGCCCCTCGCTGAGCCGTGGTGGAACAGTTGGAATACATCCAGTCCATTCCTTTTTCTGAGACAAGAGGATAAAGGCTTTCTAAAGCTTCCTCGATGGTTTCGTTGTAGGCCTCCGAGGGGGAATGTCCGTTTTCTCGGAGCACTTCATATTGTGCCAGAAAAGCACCCTGAAGCATGCCCATCAAAACACATCGTTCACCAGTCAGATCACTATGAACTTCCCTTTCAAAAGTGGTTTCAAAAAGATGTCCTGAGCCAATAGCGAATGCGGTGGCAATACATCGATCACGCGCGCGTCCTGTTGCGTCATGATGAATCGCATACGATGAATTGATTCCCCTACCTGCCTGAAAGTGGGTTCTGACCGTCAATCCACTTCCCTTGGGAGCAACAAGAATGACATCAACATTGGGAGGCGGAAGGATTTGGGTGTGTTCATGAAAGACGATTCCGAAACCATGGGAAAAATAAAGAGCATCCGAAGATTTTAAATTTGCCTTTACCATGGGCCACATCTGAATCTGACCTGCATCGGAAAGAAGGTATTGGATGATCGTTCCGCGGCTTGCAGCTTCTTCTGTTTCGAAGAGTGTCTCTCCTTCAACCCAACCGTCTTCCAGGGCACGATCCCAACTCCTCCCTTTGCGGAGTCCGATGATCACCTTAAACCCCTGGTCCCGCATGTTCAAACCTTGTCCCTTACCCTGAGGGCCATAACCAAGGATGGCTGTAGTCTCGTCCTTCAAGATCTCCCTGCAGCGTTCAATTGGGTAATCGGTTCTCTCGATAATGGTTTCTTTGATGTTATTGATTTCAATTTCTTTCATAAAGGCTCCTGAAGGCTAATAAGCTGTGATAAGATTTAAATTGATCGAGGTTTTCCCGTCATGCTTTCAAAAGTAGTTGAGGTGCTGATGAGCGAACCTGAGAGGATCCCTTTTTTTGCTCAAACCCTTGAAAATATTGTCATTGCAGACGTGTAAAACAAGCAAGCACTATAAAATCAAGGCTGGAAATGTCAATTCAATCAAGTAAATTACCATCAAAATCTTTACCCCATTTTTTCTTTATTGATGACAGAATCAACCAACTTCAGTAGCCGTTTCACAAGGATGGAAACGTTCATCCAACAACTTCAGGATGAGATCTGTCAAGCACTAGAAAAAAAAGACTCCCGAAAATTCCAAGAAGACTGCTGGAAACGTAAAGAAGGCGGTGGAGGGCGAACCCGAGTCTTGGAAAATGGTAGTTTTCTGGAAAAAGGAGGGGTCAATATTTCAAGTGTACATGGTCCAATGTCTGATGAATTAGCGAAACAATTGGGCACGAAAGCATCTTTTTTTGGAGCATGTGGCATATCCCTTGTGCTACATCCACGATCTCCAAAAATACCAACGGTTCATATGAATCTCCGATATTTCGAAACCCTCTCAGGGAATTGCTGGTATGGTGGAGGAATCGACCTGACTCCCTATTTCCCTTATCCAGAGGATTTCCGTCATTTTCACCAAACCCTTCAGCAAGTATGCGAAAGATGTATTCCAGGTTCATACGAAGAATACAAGAAAAACTGTGATGAGTATTTTTGCCTCCCTCACCGTCAGGAAATGAGGGGAATTGGTGGGATATTTTTCGATCATCTGAATGGTTCAGAAGAAAAATATTTCAATCTGGTTCATGAAATGGGTGAAGAATTTCTGAATGCCTATCTGCCGCTGGTTGATCGAAGAAAAAATGAAGAATGGAACGACGAGGATGTTGAATTTCAACATTACCGAAGAGGTAGATACGTCGAATTCAACCTGATTTATGACAGGGGCACACTTTTTGGAATTAAATCTAATGGAAGGATTGAATCAATCTTCATGTCTTTACCTCCAAAAGTCGATTTTCGTTATAATTGGGAGCCAAGGAAAAATAGTCCGTACCACGAAATGAATGGTTTTTATCAACCGCAAAATTGGTGTTAAAGTTATTATCATGCAAAGAATCCAGATTTTGATGAAATGAAAATCCAACACATTTTAAACAGAAATTTTTCTTCAATTATTTTGATGCTGGCCTTCATCCAGCTGAGTCCTTTTTTACTCAAAGCCAAATCATTTGAGAAATACCATTCATTTCACCAAGCATCCATTTTGGCAGATGCGGATAACGGAAGAATCTTAAGAAATTACAGGAGCCAAAAAACGATCTATCCGGCATCCCTTGTAAAAATGATGGTGGCATTAATCACCCTTGAAGAAATCAATAAAGGGAATATTCATTTAAGTGATTCCATCAAAGTTTCTTCCTGGGCGAGTCGTATTGGAGGCAGGCAGGTTTATTTGAAGCAGGGAGAAGTCTTTCCTCTTTCGGAAATGATGAAAGCCATGGTGATCACCTCTGCCAATGATGTCACAGTTGCTATTGCAGAACACATTGCTAAAGACGTCGATACTTTCATCAAACTCATGAATCAAAGGGCGCAAGAACTCGGTATGACCGATACCGAGTTCCATTCGGTCCATGGTCTTCCTCCCGGACGAGGTCAACATTTTGACCGTTCCACTGCAAAAGATTTACTAATACTCGCTTTGGAACTCCTAAACCATCCGGAATATCTTGATTGGGCTTCGGTACGACTGGATAGTTTCAGGAATGGAACTTTCCAGTTATTGAATACTAATCACAGGCTGATGAGAAATTACAAGGGGATGGACGGCATGAAAACCGGTTATCACCGAAAGGGCGGATTTAGTCTGGTCGCGACTGCCAAAAGAAACGAACGCCGATTTGTTTCAATCGTGATGGGAGTCAAAAGTTCCCGTTTAAGAAGCAAATTAACCCGGATGTTACTTGACGAAGGATTTCAAAAATATAAACAGGTGAGCCTCGATGTCCAACTTGGGATGAGTCCACTTTCTATAGAAGTAGATAAAGGAATGGAATCAAGCCTGCGTTTAAAAACTGCTCATCCCCTTAGAGTCATTTTGAAGGAAAATGAACGCATGAAAATTTCTCATCACTTCTTTCTTAAGGACCGCATTATCGCTCCTGTGGAAGAGGGTCAGAAGCTTGGAGATTTGGAATATAGGTTAGGAAGTGTTTCTCTGGGCAAGGTCCCTTTGATTGCAGAATTTGGTGTTGAAAAAGCAGGATTTTTTGCAAACTTCGCAAATACCCTGTTCAATTAAACCAGAACCACTATTTCTCTAAGCAATTCCTAATTTTCTGATGAAGTTCATGGGCAGCATGTCTTGAACTGGAAATACAATCCTTTGAGGAAAACTCTTGAGTCTCTTTAAATTCATTTAAAACTACGGATTTTTCAGGATAAAGAATGCTGCGTGAGGCATTGATCAAGCAAGGCACCCTCGTCCCGTCCTGAACTGCTTCCAAAGTCTTCTCCAATGCTCCTCCCTGAGCCCCGATTCCTGGAATAAGGAAAGGCATCGGCCCTGATTTTTCCCGGATCGCTAAGACCCTTTCCGGATGAGTTGCTCCTACCACCAAACCTAGATTTGAATGAACATTCCATTCCCTAACTTTTTCAGCTACCTGCAAATATAGATTGGGTACTTGAAAATCATTTGCTCCTGAATTAGATGTCAAACACAAAACGAAGATCCCCTTATCTTTATAATTCAGGAAGGGTTCTATGCTGTCATAGCCCATGTAAGGGCTGACTGTAATGGCATCACATCCAAATTGTTCCAAGAGAGCATAAGCGTATTTTTTGGAGGATGGACCAATATCTCCTCTTTTAGCATCTGCAATAACCGGAATATCTTCAGGAATGGTTTTTAGTACCTTTTCAATAAGCCTTATGCCCTCCAAACCCAATGCTTCAAAATACGCCAGGTTAGGTTTTAGTGCCAAAGCATATTCTGATGTAGCTTCAATCACTTCCTCCAAAAAATGGAAAATTTGATCTGGCGTCTTACCGAAAGGCTCAGGAATTTTTTGAGGGTCCGGATCCAGACCTATGCACAAATGACTATTAGTCCGTAAAAATCGATTGTTGATTTTTTCTAAGAAATTCATCCGGATGTTGGTGTAATAAAATTCAAATCTAGAATTTCAATTGGGAAGTCATATAAGAATCTTCAATTCAATATTTTAAATCATTCCGAGTTGATCCAATCATCCGATTCCAAAGATTGTGTTCAAATCAAAAGAGGGACATTTGCTCTATTTCTTTTTTCGGAGGTTGAGGTTTCCAGTTAACTTCAACTGTCTTGATACCTGACCGTGAGTCATAATGAAGCTTCCCATGCTCAAGAGCATAGAGATGCACGTCACGTGTGACTTCAACATCAATCTTGCAATATTCGATAATTTTGTCGTACTGACCTTCTCGATACCATTTCAGGGCCTGAAGACCGTCTGCAGATTTTCCTGTTCCAAGTGTGGACCTTGCTACCGATTCAAGTTTTAACCTGTGCCCCAAAACTTTTTTAAGTTCCACGAGCATGTCCAGGTTATTTAAGCCAGCAAGTTCGGTATGAAGTCTTGATCGCATTTGAGCTTCAGCATGACAGGCTCCAGCCAAAACCCTGTAATCGAAACCAACATGATTGAAACCAACGATTTGATCCGAGCGCTTACAATGTTCCACCAGTTCATTGGTCTGATGATCAAGGTAAACCGAAAATTGCTGATCCACTGAATCCCATATTACTCCAACCGACATCCCCATATCTTCAATGTTTTCCCAACCCCCGACTTCTTCAGCGGAGTATTTTGTTTCAAGATCAAAATAAATAATTCGTTCCATGAAATTCCATTGATTTAAAGGGATGATTGATTATTACAAGATTTTAAATGTTCCTCAGGATGCCTCTCAGGATTTGATTCGCAAAGCATTTCGCAAAGCAGCAAAACACGCTCATCCTGACCTTTTTCCAGGTGACACTCCAGCAGAGAAGAAAAAAAGACAGGTTCTTTTTGTACAATTAACTCAAGCCTATGAAATCCTTTCGGATGAAAAGAAACGAACAGAATATGATAGGCAGAAATTACAACATTCAAAAAAATCTACGAAATCAAAAAATCAAACTCGAAAGGCAAGCACAAGTTCTTCATACCAAAAACAATCTGAACCATTCAAAAAAAAGAAAAAGTCTTCTGAGTCCATTAATCAACCAGAAGAAGCTGTTCAAGAACTCCTAAGAGATGTTGAAAACCTTTTGCAAGATTTAGGACTGGGACTTCAGGACCCACTCGAAATGTTGATGAACTGGGCAAAAAAAGTCTTCCAAGAAACATTTGATGATGAAACATATGCTAAATCAGGAAGTAAAAGTCCATCAGAAGCATCAAAAGAAAACGGATCCTATAAATCACGCGCTAATGATTCATCAAAAGATATGTGGTATGAATTGCAAGAAGAATTAGAGCGAATCAAAAAAACTGCAAAGTCAGAAAACCCTTCTTCCGCATCTATTCACAGAAAAAATAAATCCAAGATCAAAGTCAAGGACACAGAAATAGAAAAGGAACTTGAATTTCTCAAAAAGAAATATCGTCGGTTTTAATGTATCTCAAAAATGTCTTAACATGAGTTAAACATTTTTTTCAAACAACCTATTCCCATCCGAATGATCATTTTTGGTTTAAGAAATTAAACAGATGAATTATTTTCAAATGAAATTTCCATTGATTTCTAACATTCTTTGGACACATATTCGAAATATTTTTTCTATTTTATTGGAAGTAATTCAATTTTATTTAGTTTTCATACTTCTTTTCCAGACCTTCAGAATACTAATTTATTTTAATTATTCAGATTTGTTTATTAATTTAGATTTTTTTGAATTTATTCAATCAATTTTTCTTGGTCTAAGATTATTGTATGTAATCCCATTTAATTATTCTAATTCTTTAATGTATCGAAGAATAATTTCCAGTATTATTTATATTCAATTATGTGCTACGACGATTTTTCTTACAGCTGATTTTTTTTATTTTAGTTTTGTAAAAAGACATATCACAAATGAAGTTCTTTTTTTATTAAATGATTCAAAATATTTATTGAGTGAAGTAGCATCACACATTGGCCTTCTTATAACCTATTGTGTACTCTTTCTTGTTTTTTATTTTTTCTTTATTAGAAAAACTTCACCAAGCACACATCATGGGAAACGATCCATTCCAGCATTTATTATAATTATACTTTCAATGATAACTATTGGACGTGGAGGGATACAAATCAAACCCATTGCAATCATCGATGCTTATCAATATGGATCAGCCAATTTTGGACATTTAATTTTAAATGGTTTTTTCACTGCATCTCATTACAGTTTTGCCGGTAATTTCATAGAAAGACCCAAAATTGATGAAACATTTGCACTAAACATTATTGATTTACCTAAAACAAAAAATCCGCAATATCCTCTAGAAATAAATTACACTAAAAAAGAAACTGAGAAAAAGAAGAATGTCGTGGTCATCATTGTTGAAAGTTTGACTAATAAGTACATTGATTACCTCAATGAAGGAAAAAAATATGGAGTAACTCCTAACATCGATAAGATTGCTTCGGAGGGATTGATCTTCTCAAATTTTTTTGCAAATGGACAGAGAAGTATTGAAGGGGCCCAAGCGATACTGACTGGAATCCCTCCTCTTCCAGGAATTCCCGATATAATATCTTTGAGTGTTAACTATTCCCGGCTTGGAGAATTAGCAAAAGCAAACAATTACCGTACGATTTTTGTGACAAGTACTTTGAAAGAATCCTTTTCTTTAGATTTGATGGTATACGCTTCCGGGATTGAAGAATATTATGGAAGGGAAGATTACAATCTTCTTTTAAATTATCCTGAAGCCAGAGAAAGGACACTTGGATGGGATTACGAAACCTTCATGCTTTTATCGGATAAATTGAGTGAACATGGCCAACCATTCATAGCATTCGTTAACGCCAGCTCAGACCACACCCCCTTTCCCAGAATGCAGGAACCCTTCACAAAATATACGCATGGGCAAGAGAGTGAGGGGGGCTACTTGAACATGCTTCATTATACCGATTGGGCAATTGGGGAATTCATGACTAAGATGAGTAAACAGCAATATTTTAATGACACGGTTTTCATCATCACCGCTGATCACGCTTTGGCACACTTTCAGATTGATGATCCATATGGCAAATTTAAAATACCTCTCATCCTGTATAGTCCTAAACATATTTCTAAAAGGAATTCAGAACGATACGCCTCTCAGATCGACATCATTCCCAGCATAATTGATATGTTAAATTTAGAGGGGAAATTCAGTAATATTGGAACAAGTATTTTTGCTCCATCCGATAACTTTGCAATAACCAAAGAAGGCTCTTTACTAAATATTTTTGCTAAAGAAGGTTTTTTACAACACTCTCTTCAACAAGTTCTTAAATTTATTCCCTCCCAGAATACTGAAGATGAAAATCTTAAAAATGAGCTTTCCGAAAAAATCCAAGCCTTTGATCAGTTGACTTATCAATTATCATATCCTTCTGAAACTAGTGATTTATTAATAGTTAAGTTATCTTCATTTTTCCATAACATAGATGGAGAATTTGCTTTTATTCGTCCCCAAAGAATAATGATTTCTCGATCTTGATGACTTCTTAGTTTGAAACGATTCACTTTATATACATCTAAATGTTTATAAAATATATTTGAATTGAATGATCTTGAGTCTCCTATAACAATCACTCTACAACCATGCAGTTCTAGATTTTGGTCTCTAAAACTGTAATATGACAAATGATTTGGATCAAAGTCTAGAACCTTAGGTTGACCAGGAAGATTGAAGGCCAACTGAGCAACCCAATACCACCTTAGTGAAACAATTTGTGGTTCACTAAAACATATGGTTTGAGACATTTCATCCCTTTGAATATATTTTATTTCTGAACCATTATTTTCATTGACTATATTTTCAGAAATGATGAATTGACAACTTGTTAGCCATTTACAAACGAATTTCTGTTTTGAGAAATGTTGTGCAGATCTATAA
>LNZD02000017.1 GCA_001469005.2 SAR324 cluster bacterium lautmerah10 | reverse complement strand
TGCCGGTTTCCGATCCGACAAATAGTAAACCAGGATTTTTAGGATCCTCCCGGATGACCCGGCTGATTTCATTTTCAGGATAATTCCCGCAAATGTTTTCCCAGTTTTTTCCTCCATCCACGGATTTATAAAGATAGGGCCGGTAGTCGTCGAGTTTGTAGCGTGTTGCGGAGAGATAAAGCACATCCGGATCATGATTTGAAGACTCGATACAGTAGATGTAAGCCCATTCAGGAAGATCTTTGGGGGTCACATTTTCCCAATGTTTTCCTCCATCGGTTGAAAGGTGTACCAGTCCGTCATCTGTTCCAGCCCAGAATTTTCCTGGTTGATGAGAGGATTCTGCAAAGGTGCTGATGGTTCCATAAGTTTCCGCGCCGCTGCTGTCGACCGTAAGCCCTCCGGAAACATCGAGTTTGCTGTCATCTGCCCGGGTCAGGTCCGGACTCAGAGCCTCCCAGCTCATGCCTTCATCGCGGCTGGCAAAAACATGGTTTCCGCATGCGTAGACGGTATTCGAATCATGGGGAGAGAATGAGATGGGGAAGGTCCAAGAGAATCGATATTTGAGGTCACGGTCCGCCCATCCGTAATGCTCTTCCGGCCAGATATTGATGAGGCGCAACTGGCGTGTTCGGTGATTATAATGCTGGAGGGCTCCATGACCTCCGGGAGAACTTCCGACAGCACCGATGTAGACGATGTCCGGATCATCCGGTTTGACCGCAATGAATCCGCTTTCGCCGGTCCCGGGAAATGTATACTCTCCGAATGGTATCGCGCCGTGTTCGCTGGCGCTGGGGACACTGATGCTGGTGTTATCTTGCTGGGTCGCATAAACCCGGTAGGGAAATTGAGTGTCAAGATCCATGCGGTAGAATTGAGCCGTGCATTGGTTGTAAATGCTGGACCAGCTTTTCCCTCCATTGAAACTGACACAGGCCCCTCCGTCATTGCCCTCGATCATTCGATCAGGATTTTCAGGATCGATCCAAAGATCATGATTGTCTCCATGGGGAGTGGTGATTTCCCGGAAACTGGATCCCCCATCGCTGGATTTCCACATTTGGAGGTTAGTGAGGTACACCGTATCCGCATGTTTTGGATCAGAAAAGACATGGCAGTAATACCAGGGTCGGTGGATCAGATCCCGGTTTTTGCTTGTTCTGATCCAGCTTTCCCCATAATCGTCAGAACGGTAAAGCCCGGCGTCTTCCGCTTCAATGATTGTCCATACCCTCCCGCTTTGGGCTGGTGAAAGACTGACACCGATTTTCCCGAGAGTCCCTTTTGGAAGCCCTCTGTTGTTGGTGATTTCTTCCCAACTGTCTCCGCCATCCATGCTTCGGTAGATGCTGCTTCCCGGACCACCGCTCTGGAGACTCCAGAAATTCCGATGGGCTTCCCAAAAGGATGCGATCAGGATTCTGGGATTGTTGGGATCCATGCTGAGATCGATCGCACCTGCCTTGTCACTTCGGAAAAGGATATGTTCCCAGTTTTTGCCACCGTCTTTAGAACGGAAGATTCCTCGCTCTTTGTTGGGACCAAAGGCATGGCCGAATGCGGCGACATAAACCAGATCCGGATTTTGAGGATGAATACGGATCTCACTGATTTGACGGGTTTCGGGAAGTCCAAGATGATTCCAACTTGTTCCCGCATCGGTTGAGCGGTAAACCCCGTCCCCATAGGAAACATCAATGCGGATCGTGGATTCACCCATTCCTGCATAGATCACGTTTGGATCAGAATGGGCAACTGTCAGTGCCCCCACGGCTGAGCTGTTTAGAAATCCATCTGAAACATTTTCCCAATAGACGCCTGCATCCTCCGTCTTCCAGATTCCGCCTGCTGCGGCACCAAAGTAAAATACCTGTTGGTTTACGGGATCTCCCGCAACTGCCACGACCCGACCTCCGCGAGAAGGACCGATACAGCGCCATCGAAGGTTTTCTGACGCCAATGTGCTTCAGGTAGAAAACATTATCACCCGTTTCAATACTCAAGACGGGAAAGTCTTTGCCGTTAATGGGATCAGTTTTGATTTGAAGGAGGGAGAACTGCTTGGGGTGGTTGGTGAAAGTGGTTCGGGAAAAAGCGTGACGATGATGTCGCTTTTGAAACTCCTGCCGATGCCACCTGCGGAGATCGTTGAAGGTCGTGCTTTGTTCGAAAATCAGGATTTGATTCAAATGGATCTTAATCAACTGAGAAAAATTCGAGGCGGAAAAATCGGTTTTATCTTTCAGGACCCCATGACATCTCTGAATCCAGTATTGACTGTTGGCTATCAGTTGATGGAACCGATGCGGGAACATCTTGGATTGAGTCGGGAAGAGGCAAGAAATAAAGCAATAGAACTCTTGGACCTGGTTGGAATACCGATGGCCCAAAGTCGGCTCAAAGATTTTCCTCACCAATTTTCAGGAGGAATGAGGCAGCGTGTCATGATCGCCATCGCACTGGCCTGTGATCCTAAGGTCCTCATCGCCGATGAGCCAACCACCGCCCTGGATGTGACGATTCAGGCTCAGATATTGGATATCGTCAAAAGACTGCGTAAAGAACTCGGAATGGCCATCATTTGGATCACCCATGACCTTGGGGTCGTGGCGGGGATTGCGGACCGGGTTGCCGTTATGTATGGGGGTTTTATCGTGGAACAGGCTCCTGTAAAAAAACTATATTCGACCCCTAAACATCCCTACACCCGGGGGCTTTTAAGTACGCTTCCGAAATTGGAAGGTGAGCGGACAGAAAGGTTGGAGAGCATCAAAGGACAACCTCCGGATCTCCATAATATCCCCGATTCCTGTCCCTTTGCCCCGCGTTGCATACATGTGTCGGAAAAGTGCCAAAACGAAAATCCGAGGCTCGAGATGACGGATCCTGAACACCAAGTTGCATGTTGGTGGAATACCGAAAAAGAAAATTATTCCTCATGAATAACTCTTCGGAGACCTTGCTCAAGGTTGAAAATCTTTCAAAGCATTTTCCCATTACCAAAGGAGTCTTCCGCAGACAAGTTGGAACGGTCAAAGCCGTTGACGGGATTTCTTTTGAAATTAAGGAAAGAGAAACTCTTGGGCTTGTAGGGGAAAGCGGTTGCGGGAAGTCAACTGCCGGAAGAGTCATTTTACAGCTTTATCCTGCGACTTCCGGAAATGTTGTCTTCAGAGGAGTTGAAATCACCGAGTTGAGTCCTGAAAAGCTGAGGCTCCAACGCCCGAAAATGCAGATGATCTTTCAGGATCCACAGGACAGTCTCAACCCGAGAATGACGGTAGGGGATATCATCGGGGAACCGATCATCGAGCATCAGTTTCATAAAGGTAAGGAAAGAAGAGAAAAAATTGAACAACTTCTCAAATCAGTAGGTCTCAATCCAAAATACACCAACCGCTACCCCCATGAATTTTCCGGAGGACAACGCCAACGGATTGGAATTGCAAGACCATTGGCATTAAATCCTGATTTCATCATCTGTATTTGGGAGTGATGGTTGAACTGGCCAGCAGCAAGTCTCTTTATGGAAATCCCCTTCATCCCTATACTCAGGCACTCCTTTCAGCAGTGCCGGTCCATGATCCTGAAAAGGAGCAAAAACGGGAAAGAATCATTCTCCAGGGGGATGTGCCCAGTCCTGCGAATCCACCCTCGGGTTGCCGCTTTCGCACGCGATGTCCCATTGCAGAATCTCAATGTGCTGAGAAAATTCCGGAGTGGCGTGAAAAAAAAGAAGGACATTGGGTAGCATGCCACAAAGTTACATGAAAAATTTGAAAAAAAAGTAATTGGTTTTTCAATCGAAAAACATTGATCACTCTAAACAGTTCAGATACAATCTCATCAGAGGAGAACTTATGAGATCCTATTTAAGTTTGTTAATTGCCGGTCTTCTGACTTTGGGGGTTTCGGCATCAATCCATGCCAAACCTCAGGGTCAACTTAACCTGCTCTATTGGCAGGGGCCCTCAACCATGAACCCCAATTTATCTGGGGGAACCAAAGAGTTGGAAGCGTCTTCTGTCGTACTTGAACCCCTTGCAAGATATGATGAGAAGGGGAATATGATCCCGTGGTTGGTAGATGAAATTCCAACTGTAGATAATGGAGGTGTCTCAAAAGATCTGACATCAATCACATGGAAAATCAAAAAAGGAATTAAATTTTCTGATGGTTCAGAACTCACTGCTGAAGATGCAATTTTCACCTATGAGTATTGTACCAATCCAGATACAGGATGTACCCAAACCAATTACTACAGCGATATCCAGTCCGTAAAAGCTTTGGACCGTTACACGATCCAGGTAAATTTCTCGGTTGCCAAACCCTTTCCCTATCAGGCATTCGTCGGCTACAACTCACCCATTTTGCAAAAAGCACAATTTAAAGACTGTGCCGGTGCAAGAGCTCAAGAGTGTAACGAGGAAAATTTTTATCCGATTGGAACAGGACCCTTTGTTGTCAAAGACTTCAAAGCAAATGACGTGATTGTTTTTGAAGCCAATCCAAACTATCGGGATTCCAGTAAGCCTGCCTTCCAGACACTGGTCTTTAAGGGAGGTGGAGATGCGGTTTCTGCTGCAAGAGCCGTCTTGGAAACGGGAGAAATGGATTATGCATGGAATCTCCAGGTAGAGCCTGAAATTCTGGCAAACATGGAAAAGGCAGGAAAAGGTAAAATTGTTTCTTCATTTGGAACTGCTGTAGAGCGTCTTATGGTCAATTTTACCAATCCGGATCCTGCCTTGGGAGAAAACCGTTCTGAGTTCATAGGTGGAAACAACAACCGGAATCCGCATCCTTTTCTTGCAGATTATGCTGTAAGAAGGGCTCTCTCTCTTGCCATCGACCGACAGGTTTTGGTAGATGCAGGTTATGGTCAGGCAGGGCAAATCAGTTGTAATGTCTTACCCGCTCCGGCTATCTATGCTTCCTCTGCCAATGATGAGTGCAAAACCCCTAATGTTGCAGAAGCCAACCGAATTTTGGACGAAGCTGGTTGGAAGAAGGGTTCGGATGGAGTCAGGCAAAAGGATGGTGTAAGAATTTCCATTCTTTACCAGACCTCAACCAATTCCGTCCGTCAGGGCACCCAGGCATTTATCAAAGAGATGTGGAGACAAATTGGTGTTGAAACCGAACTCCGTAACATCAGTGCATCGGTCTTTTTTGGCGGTGATGTCGGAAGCCCCGATACCTACCAGAAATTTTATGCAGACATAGAAATGTACACCAACACCTTCAGTGGGACTGACCCGGAAACCTACATGTCCAACTGGACCTGTAAGGAGATGGCTCAGAAGAGGAATAAGTGGGGTGGAAACAATATGCCGCGCTGGTGCAGTGCAGAATATGACGCGTTATCCGCGGAAATGGCTAAGACTGCAAATCTCGAGGATCGAATCCGATTGGCAAAACAGATGAATGATATGCTGATGCAGGATTACGCGATGATTCCTCTGATTCACCGAGGGGATGTCTCTGCCCATTCTTCTTCAATTTCAGGAGTTAGGATGAATTCATGGGACTCCGAACTTTGGAATATTGCTGACTGGAAACGCAACTAAGCGATTCTGAATTCTTCAAGAAGGCGGTTTGCTTCCAGCAGGCCGCCGCTTCTCGCCTTATTCAGCCTGTTTTTTGATCAAAATTCTGAACACAGGTTTTAATCATTGATTCACTTCATCATCCGTAGAATTCTGATTGCCATTCCTACCCTCCTGGCAATCAGTTTTATCATTTTTGCCATTCTTGATTTCGCTCCCAACGATCCAACAGGCAACCTGCCGATGACCGTCCCTCCTGAAGTGAGGGAAAAAATCAGGCAATCTCTCGGGCTTGATCAACCCATGCATATTCGTTTTGGCATGTGGCTTCATCAGTTTTTTGTAAATGAGCCGCTCAATGCCCTCGATAAAGTATTTGGAATTAAAATTGGAGATGCAGAAGATCGGACCCGAGTGATTTCGTGGGCCACTCGAAGTCCGGTAGTCGATTTAATCATAGAGAGGACTCCGCAGACTTTGTGGGTAGTGGGATTGTCCTATCTTTTTGGAATTTTAATTGCGATCCCAATCGGCATTATTTCAGCCTATAAGCAATACTCGATGTTTGACCAGATTGGGACTTTTGTGGCAATGGTTGGTTTTTCGGTTCCAACCTTTTTCACCGGGATGGTGGCGATCATCATCTTCAGTGTCCAGTTAGAGTGGTTCCCGATGATCTATGACACAACACTGGTCGTTGATAGTTGGAATCATTTTGTGAAACAGGTGAAGCAGATGATCATGCCGGTAACCGTGCTCGCTCTTTACAATGCCTCACAATTGAGCCGATTCATGCGCGCTTCCATTCTGGATAATCTCAATCTTGATTATGTTCGAACGGCACGGGCCAAGGGAAGGTCTGAGAACGTTGTTTTATTGATTCATGTGCTGAGGAACAGTCTGATTCCAGTCGTGACCCTGATTGCTTTGGGGATCCCGACCATTTTTAGTGGAGCAATCATCACCGAACAGATCTTCCGGGTCAATGGATTGGGGCAGCTTTTGGTGATTGCGATAGAAGGTGCAGACATTCCACTGGTCCAGACACTGACGTTTATTTTCGCGGTATTGATCGTGGCCTTTAACCTGGTGGCTGATGTGGTTTATGGAATTCTAGATCCGAGAATCCGATATGACTGAGAACACGGCAACTTTGGATTCCTTTGAAATTCAGACAGAGCACCGTTCTCTCTGGGTGGATGTATGGAGACAGTTTCGTAAGCACAAAGGTGCTTTGGTAGGCATGTTCGTTTTCATGCTGATCACTTTTTGTGTTTTCATTGGTCCGTTTATTTATGACGTCGACCCGAATGCCATCAATTTCAGAGAAAGAAATCTGGGACCATCATGGTCCCACCCTTTAGGAACTGACAACATTGGACACGACACCTTGGCCCAGATGCTTGCCGGTGGAAGAGTTTCATTGGCAGTGGGTTTTCTGGCAATGTTGATTTCTTTGTTGATTGGTTCTCTGATTGGGGTTTTAGCGGGTTTCATCAAATCCCTGGATGGTCCCTTAATGCGTTTGACGGATCTGTTTCTCGCTTTGCCCATTCTTCCTGTACTTCTGGTTATCATCATGCTGTTCAGGGATACCCTGAGGACGCTTTATGGTCCCGAAATGGGGATTTTTTTCCTGATTGTTTTTGTGATTGGTATAACCAGTTGGATGCATACGGCGAGAATTGTCAGAGGAGATGTCTTGGGGATCAAAGAAAGAGAATTTGTAACAGCCGCCCATAGCATCGGCACTCGAAAAAGGAAGATTATCTTCCGTCACATCCTGCCCAACATCCTCAGTCCGATCATGGTTTCAGCAACCCTGGGGGTCGCCAATGCCATCATCACAGAATCTGCCTTGTCATTCCTGGGGCTTGGTTTTCCTCCGGATTTTCCAACCTGGGGACGCTTGCTTTATGATGGTGCAACTTTCATCCAGATCACTCCTTCACGGGTGATATGGCCTGGAGTCTTTATTGCCCTAACTGTCTTGAGTGTAAATTATATCGGAGATGGTCTCAGAGATGCCCTGGATCCAAGACTCCGGGGCCGATGATGAGATGAACTTGGAAGCAAGTTGATTCTATAGAATCATTTTGGATTCAACTTACTTTCTGACCGTTTGTTTTCAGGAAATGGAATGGATTCCGTCGACTGTGAAGCCAGGTTCCTGATTTTAAAGGAAGACCGACAGGATGGGATCTGGAAATTTTTATATTCTCGGGATCCTGTTTCGTTCGTTTTTGAATGAAGTCTTTCAGATGAACTTTTTTTTGTTCCCGGATCTGGTCCAGCCTTTTGAGTTTTGCCCTCCGGATGGAATCATCCACAATCAGAAATGGGATTTAAGGTTTCTCCCTCACAACAGGGCATACGATTGATTCCGCATTGAGTGCATTGTTCGTGTCCATGCACCCATACTGTTTGCGATGACATGCCGCAATGCTCACACAAGCCACGACCTGCTTGGCAGTTTGGAAGTTCAACGGATTGATTCATTTCGCTTTTTGAATCAGTCATCGAAATTCATCAAAAGATTTTAAAATTCAGAAAGTTTGACCACCCTTTTTTCTTTGGCAGAAAGGTGAAGGGCTGCCATTTTTTTCATGTATTTCAAACCTTCCGCAAAATCCGGACTGACCGGTCTTTCTGATTCGGAAGCGCCTTCTGAAGCGAGGCGGACGGCTTGGATGAAATCGGCCTCCACCATCCAATCCCTTGTTTGATTTTCCGGAACTTGAACAGGTTCAAAATCTTTTCCAGATTCGGACCATTCCAGGGAGGTCATGGCATTCAAACGAAGGGTACCACGGTCGGTGATCCATTCAATTTGGTTGAGGTTTTCATGTTTGGCGATTCCTGAATGATATTCGCTGATGCTGATTCCGGAATTTAAAATTCCGCTAATGGTCACC
Organism: SAR324 cluster bacterium lautmerah10; assembly: GCA_001469005.2. GTDB lineage: Bacteria > SAR324 > SAR324 > SAR324 > NAC60-12 > UBA1014. The sequence goes on along the minus strand of LNZD02000017.1, from coordinate 23,573 downwards.
ACTTGAGGAATTTCCATTTCAACAACGTTGCCATCTTCCCCCTCCTTAGTCTTGATCGGGGTGGAAAAATCTGCGCTTAATTGTTGGTACTCTCCCACAAAAGTGTTGATGGTTTCTGCCCAGATTCCCACGAACATGATTTGCTGTCCGGAAAACTCAACCAGATCCCGGAAAATCAAGGGACCGTATCCGGAACCATTGGAGCAAACAACTCTCACATGAAGCAGGTTTCCATATTTCTCTGAAGCCAGGGACTCTAGCAGGTAAGCTTCCCAAGGCATGCGGTGAGGCGGAGGGCAGAGCATGTTGACCAGTTCAGGATGATCTTTTGCGGATTGAAGCATCCTTTCCGCATCAGGGAGGGTTGAAGCCATTCTTGCCTGGCAGAATACATGTTTTCCGGAATCCAATGCCTTGCATGAAATTTCTGCATGGGTGTTGGGATAACTGCCGATAAAAACCGCGTCAATATCATCACGAGCCAATAACTGTTTCCAATCGGTCATCACTTCCGAAAACCCAAATTCATCAGCAATTTTTTGCCCGCTTGCTTGACTCCGGTTACATACTGCAACCAATTCAATATTGTCCAATGCATTCAGTCCGGGCAGATGTCGTTGGCGGCAGATGCCACCGGCCCCAATGAAACCAATTCTGACGGGTTTAGTGTTTTGAGCGTTTGTTGGCATAGTCATCTTTAATTCATGTTTTGAAAAATTAGATTTTTTGGAAAAAATGGAACTGTTTTAAGCTCTGATTCTTTAAATCAAATCAATGTATTCCAAAGAGAAAATTTTCTCAGTCACCTTAGCCTTTCCCAGGAAGTTACTCAATATCTGATCTGCTTGTATCTTAGTTAATGCTCCTTCATAGTGAACGGTCATAAACGTCTTGAAGTGATCCTCCTACCTGAAATGAGTCTTTTTCATTGAGACTCATCAATTCCAGGAATCTCCCTTCTGCCATTAAATTTTTTGATACAAGTTGAATAAATCTTCCGGAGAACGATCTCTTGCCCCAAAAGCACCCCTTTGGCTTTTGGCATTGAACATGGGTTGCGGAACATTGGGGATCACCATCATATCTCCCGCACTCGGTTTGGTGACCAATGATTTCGGGGTGGATGAGGCTACCGGTCAATGGGTACTTTCTGCTTATTTTGGTGCGATTGCATTGGTTCAGTTATTTTACGGGCCCTTGTCGGATCGTTTCGGAAGAAAAATTCCGTTGCTGAGTGGATTGACCCTTTATGGCCTGGGCGGGTTTTTGGGAGCCTATGCTCCAAGTATCGAAACCTTGATTGCTGCAAGGGTGATTCAGGGGTTGGGTGGAGGCTCCATCATCTCCATCATCCGCGCCATCATCAACGATTCCTACGAAAGGCTGGAAGCGGCAGGAGCTTTTGCTTTAATCAGTGGAATCATGGTCGTGGTCCCGATTTTCAGTTTCATTTCAGGAGGTTTGTTGGGTCAGATGATCGGCTGGCAGGGAACCATGTTTTTAATCGGAATTGCGGGCGGCATTGCAGGGATCCTGAATTATTCCTATTTGCATGAAACCAATCTGTACAAATTGGAAAAATTGAATCCTCTCGGACTTTTTAGAAATTACATGAAATTGCTCGTGAACCGGAATTTCAATGCCTTCATGATGGCAAGTGCCTGCAATTCCGGAATTTTTTTCAGTATGATTGGATTCCTTCCATATGAATTTGCCCGACGTGGGTTTACCTCAATGGAATTCGGATTTTGGTTTGCCCTATCTCCTTTTGGGTACATGATCGGGAATTTCATGACTCGATTCTGGGTTAAGAAATTGGGCATTGAAATGATGACTCTGAGTGGAAGTTTAATCAGTTTGGTGTCCATGTTTGCTCTGTTGGGAGTTGATTTCCTTGGATGGATGCATCCTCTCTGGATTGCGTTGCCGTCAATGATCTATGGAATTTCTGCAGGATTGGTAATTGGAAATGGGTCGATGGGAGCAGTTTATGCGGCTGGACATCTGGCAGGAAGTGCTTCAGGAATGATTGGCGCAGTTCAGATGGGATTTGGTGTTCTAAGCGGAAGTTTGGTGGTATTGGCAGGTGGATACGAAAACTTTAATCATGGGATTCAGGTTCTGATCGGTTTTTCTCTGGTTTCTGTCATCTTCTCAATGATGACCAGCAGGCAGAAAACAGTGGAAGCGATTTGATAGCAAAATGAAGGATCCGGATAAATGCATCGGTGGTTTTCCTAAGTTTTCAATTCAATGAAGAAAATTCATCAATACTATGAAAACCGTTCAAGTGATTGATTCTCACACTGAAGGCGAACCGACAAGGGTAGTGGTTGTCGGAGGGCCCGAACTTGGAGAGGGGTCGATCTCTGAAAAATGTGATCGTTTTGTCACCGAGTTTGACCACTTCCGTTCAGCAGTGATCAATGAACCCAGGGGCTCTGAGATATTGGTGGGTGCACTGCTCATGGAGCCGCAATCCAAAGAGTGTTTATGTGGTGTAATTTTTTTCAATAATGTCGGAGTTTTGGGAATGTGTGGGCACGGTACCATTGGTCTCATGATCACACTTGCTCACCTTGGGCGGATTCAACCCGGAAGGCATATGGTGGAAACCCCTGCCGGGATCGTCGAAGCGGAACTTCACACAGATCATTCTGTAACCGTTTGGAATGTCCCAAGTTTTCGTGAAATAAAAAACCTCTCCCTAGAAATTTCTGGAGGAAAAACAATTCGTGGAGATATCGCGTGGGGTGGTAACTGGTTTTTCCTATGTGAAGACCATGGATTTGAACTTCTTCTTTCCAATCAAAAAGAACTAACGGATTTTACCATCGAGGTCAGGAACGCATTACATGACGCAGGGTATCCAAAGGTTGATCATATTGAACTCTTTAGTCCACCCTCATCAATTCAAGCTGATTCAAGAAATTTCGTATTTTGTCCAGGTGGGGTTTATGACCGTTCACCGTGTGGAACCGGAACCAGTGCGAAATTAGCTTGTCTTGCAGAAGAGGGAAAACTTAAGCCCGGTCAAACTTGGATCCAGGAGAGCATTACCGGAACAACTTTCCAGGCTTCTTATGAAGAGGATCCGCGGAACAAGAATAGAATCATTCCAAAAATTCGTGGGAAAGCATTCATTACTGCGGAAACAACATTATTCTTCGATGAACAGGACCCTTTAGGGTTCTAAGCAAAAAATCAAAGGCCAGTTTTTGGGGGGAGTAAAAAAAATGAGATCTAAACATTAGATCATTTGATTTAAAGCTTGTATTGGATGAAGGGGACGGAAATTTTCAAATCGTTCAATTTGGGATCTGCAAGAAAATCCGCTGACTAATAGTTGATTTCCTAAATTTGAATCTCCCCGGCAATGTTTCTGCCAACTCATCTTATAGATCCCTTTTGATTCTTCAAAGTGTTCTGTTTCATGCCCATAAGTTCCTGCCATTCCGCAACAACCTACTTCAATCAGATTTAATTCCTGTCCCAATGCCTGGAAGATTTCCAGCCATTGGGTCTGAGATGCGGAAGCCCCGGTTTTTTCCATACAATGTCCGAGCAAAGAAAATGTTTCAGATTCTCTGGGACGGTGAGATTGGAGGAGATGAAGTTGTTCGAGCAGAAATTCCTGAGGCAACATCACATTAAAATTCAAATCGTCATTCATCAGGATTTCAGGATACTCATCCCGATACGTAAGCACGACACTCGGTTCGATACCAACCAAGGGAATTCCTGATGATGCGATTTTTTGAAGCCATGAGGCCTGTTTCTCTGCAACCTTTCGGAATTGATTGAGAAATCCCTTTACATGAAGGGGTTTCCCGTTTTCATGAAAAGGTGCCAGAAAAACATGTAGTCCAAGCTTTTTCAGCAGATGGTAAAATTCGATGATCAATCCTGATTCATAGAAACTGGTGAAAGCATCCTGAATCAGAATCACTCGCTTCTGTTCCGATTTTATAACATTGAATCCATCAGCTTTTTCATTCCAAGTTGGAATTTTTTCCAGCTTTTGAAGTTTTTTGAGGGATTGGGAACTGAATTCGGGTACGTCCCTCATCCCGAAACGTCGAATCCACTTTTGTGATATTTTCGAATTCAGTATGGCATTTGAGACACCTGGAAACCTCGACAGTATTTGACCTGTTTTTTCGGTACTTCCTACCAGGTAATCCTTGATCGGTCTCGGATATCTGGTGTGATATAGTTGAAGGAATTTTGAACGGAATGAAGGAACATCTACGTGGATCGGACATTGAGTGGCACAGGCTTTACAGGCCAGGCATCCGTTCATGGCGTCATAGACTTCATGGGAAAAGTCATTCTCTGATCTTTGTTTGAAACTTCTGAGAAAGCGACCAAAAGGACTTGATCCCGTTGTGGCAAGTGTTCCAGGATCCTGAAATTTTTCCAAAAATGGAATTGCCCATTGGGATGCTTTTTCAGGAGCTTTTATTGAAATCAAACGAAGCCATTCCCTCAGCAGTCCAGCCCTTCCTTTTGGAGAATGAATCCGGTCACGGGTGATTCTGGATGACGGGCACATCACATGATCGGGTGCATAATCGAAACACGCCCCATTACCGTTACATTCCATTGCAGGGCGAAATGCTTCTCTGAGCTTCGGATCAACCTGGCGGTCATGGTGTCCACGCATGGGTCCGTCTACTTTGACCACCTTCTCCGGAAGTGAAAGCGGTGTGACGATTTTTCCTGGATTCAAGCGATTTTGCGGATCAAAGGCTTCCTTGATGCGGCGGAGTTCGCGGTAGAGTTCTTTTCCGAAGAAATCCTCTGTGTACTCACTACGAAATCCCCGTCCATGTTCTGCCCACATCACCCCTTTGTATTTGATGACCAGATCTCGGACCGCATCTGAAATTTCCTTGACCCGTGCTTCATCGATGGGGTCCTTAAGGTCTAATGCCGGACGAACATGAAGACAGCCGACATCAACATGACCGTACATGCCGTATTCAATTCCATGCCGATCCAAAAGGGCGCGGAATTCAAGGATATAATCGGCAAGATGTTCTGGTGGAACTGCGGTATCTTCGACAAAGGCAATAGGTTTTCGTTCTCCAGGCATGTTGCCAAGAAGGCCCACCCCTTTTTTGCGAAGATTCCAAAGTTCAGAGATTTCACGTGCTTTTCCGGTAATGAAGTAGCCAAGTGCTTCTCCGGGAAGGTCACGTTTTTTCAGAATTTCCTCGCAAATAGGGTTTATTTTTTCTTCCAGTTCACCAAGTTTTTCGCCTGAGAATTCAACGAGATTGATGGTTTTAGTAGGTTTCCCTTCTGGGGCTTCAATCCATTTTTTTACCCTGGGATAGATTTCATCCGTTTTAGCGAGGGTCAGGATTTTTTCATCGAGGGTTTCGATCGCGGTGGGGTTTGATCCGACCAACCTCGATGCGTCACGCAGGGCATCCTTGAAACTTCCGTAATGAACGACCAGCAGCAAACGTGCTTTCGGAATCGGAGTCAGTTTCAAACGGGCTTCGCTGACAAATGCAAGGGTTCCCTCGGAACCTGAAAGAAGAGGATTGAGGTTAAAGATGGAATCGTTTTCGTCCAGAACTCCGGCCAGATTGTAGCCGGTCATGAAACGGCTTAAGCGCGGAAAGGTTTCTCGAATGAGTTCTTTCTTGGATCGAACAACCTCATCGACGGTTCGAAAAATCTCTCCTTGGATGCCCTGACTCTGTTTGTGTTCCTCAAGGGACTCATTTTTGATGGGAAAGGATTGGAGGGTTTCTCCATTGGATAGAACACAGTTCAACTCCATAATATGGTTGCTGGTTCTTCCATAAACTCGGGACCCTTTGCCGCAAGCGTCAGTATTGATCATACCTCCCAGAGTCGCCCTGCTGCTTGGGGAAACATTGGGAGCAAAGAAAACCCCATGGGGCTTTAGGTAATCATTTAACTGATCCAGCACCACTCCCGGTTGAATCCTAACCCAAGCTTCATCCAGATTGAGTTCCAGGATTTGATTCATGTGGCGGGAACAATCTACGATGATTCCCTCTGATAAGGATTGTCCGTTGGTGCCCGTTCCTCCGCCGCGTGGGGTCAAACTGATTTTCTGGTATTGTTCTTCAGCAGAAAGCTCGAGAACCAGTTTTAAATCTTCTGTATCTTTTGGAAAAACCACAGCCTGAGGCATCACCTGATAAATACTGTTATCGGTGGCGGTGACCAGCCGGGTCCCGTAGTCTTGTCTTAAATCTCCTTTGAATCCCTGATCTTCAAGATCTTGAAGGAATTGAAGATAAAGATTGTCAGTTCGCTTAGAGTCCAGGGCAGGAATCATCTGCATTGGAAGTTAAAAAAGGGAGGGATCAGTCGGAAAACTTTGCGGTACGGTTCTGGAGATGTGCCATCATGGCTTCTTCAAGATCCTCTGAAAGCAGCATGGCCGAATTCCACGTTGCCACCTGATTCAAGGATTCCTGAACAGAATGGTCTCTGGAATAAAGCAGGGTTTCCTTGATTCCGCTGATGGCCAGGGGTGATTTTGCAGCAATGCTCCTGGCCACTTCAAGAACACCCTGCATCAAGCTTTCCTTGTTTTCATAACAGTTGTTTAACAGTCCCATCGAAAGTGCTTCTTTCCCATCAAAACTGCGTCCCGTGAAAGCCAATTCCCTTACGATACCCTGTGGTACTAGAGTAGGCAGTCGTTGCAGTGTGCCGACATCCGCCACCAGGCCCAGGTCGATCTCCTTGATCTGGAAACGGGCATCTTCGGTCGCGTAACGTAAATCGCATGCGGTGATCAAGTCTACCCCGCCTCCGATACATGAACCGTGAACCGCTGCAATCACAGGTTTTCGGCAACGTTCAAATTCGGAAAAGGACGATTGGAGTTCGAGGATTTTTCGTCTGAGAAAATCACGTTTCCGCCCTTCACAGTCATATTCCTCAGATTTTATTCCAATTTCCTGGAGAAGATTCAGGTCAATGCCGGCCGTGAAATGTTTTCCCTCAGCCGAGAGGATGCAAACCCTGACGGATTTATTTTGGTCAAGATCCCTGAAACATTTCCCAAGTGCTTGCCAAAGTTCTCTGTCCAGAGCATTGGCTTTTTCAGGTCGATTGAGAATAACCTGTGCGATGGGTCCTTCAATTTCAATCTTGAGTGACTCTGTCAAGATACTGTTTCGGGTACAGGTTGTGTCTCAAATTCCGTGAGTTTCCTAAGATTGCTGCATTCAAGATCATCCAATTGGTCAAGATGAAACCGAGCAAGTTCAAGATGCGCTTCGATTTTTTGCTGAACTGGGATCCAGCACCAAGAAAGAAGCTTTTTCCAATCTTTTTCTAAAAAGTCAGGTGTCGGATGTAAATTAGAAAGTATTTCTCTCACTCTTTTCGAATCTCCTGGTTCCAGCCCTTTCTCGAGCCAGAGGCACATTGGGTAAAGCACTTTTTCTTTCTCAATGGCCTGAATCATTAGATCATGATCACAAACCGTTTCAAGGTCCTTTTGTAGCAAGGAAGCCATTCCTAATTCGAATCCGAATTTCCCAAGTGTTTCAGAAGTATGAGGACTTGCCTCACCCCATATCGAGGCACAAACTGCTCCTGCTCTAAAGAGGCTGGCATGCTTCAATTGGGTTATTTTTTCCCATGTTTCAGGGGAAGAATCCGCAAAGGGTTGTGAAACTTCCTGCATCTGCCCTAAAGCAATGTTCTGGGTAGTAGTTGAAATGGTTTCCAATATTTCGAGATTTCCTGCTCCGGTCAGTATTTCAAATGAAATTGAAAGCAGGTAGTCTCCAAGAAGCACGCTTGCCTCGTTTCCCCAAATTCCCTGAATTGGTTTTAATTGTCTTCGGGCTTCGCCAGGTTTGCGGACCTGTCGGTGGAGAAGAGAAGACGCATGGAGGAACTCAAGGATTCCAGCAAGGTCAAAAATTCTATCGTCTGCAGGTTTGAAGAGTTCAGCACATCGAACGGTCATCCTGGAACGAAGCTGTTCTTTTTTCTCCTCAAGCAGGTGCCCTGCAATTTGGGGAACAAACGGTAGTGAATCTCCTAAACGTTCGAGGATGGTCTGGTGGACTTCTGGAATCCGATCCTGCGTGTTTTCAGCTTCAGAAAAATGGAACATACTTGAGTATGATGAATTGCTTTTGGATGTACGTCTAAAGCTGAATGGGCAGATCTTCAAGCATCAACTGCCGCCATTCAAGAACCAGTGCCATCAGCATCATAAGAAAGCCTAGGATCGGCCACAGTGCATACCAACGATTAGGTGCTGGGCTCAGTTCACGAAGTAAAATCAGAACTGCATAAGTACACCAGACTCCCATCGAAAGTCCTAGCCGAATAGCAGACCAACCTGTCCGTTGTCCTTCGGAAAGCATCATTCCCAAGATCATTCCCAACGTTAGTCCAACAAAACCCCATTGGGTTGCTCTCAGATTGATCTTGTCCAGAGTAGCCAACGCGGGAAAACGGTTTTTTACGATGCCAACGAGTTTGGCTTTGATTTGATGCTCCTGGTAAAGAAAAAGGATTGCAGCTACGCATGCAGCTCCGAACAGTACGTAACCGGCAATAAAACTAATGACATGGCTGGCAAGGAGAGTCTGATGAAGCCAGTTCTGTTGATGAATCACTGCCAGTCCGGGAAAATGAACCTGACTGATCGAGGTTGAAAGACCCAAGAGCAAAATACTGAAAACCCGAAGCATTGATGAATGGTTCATGGTCTTCCAGCGACCAGGGAAAGCCTGGGATACAACAAGACAGACCCACGCAACTCCATTCAAAAAATCTCCTACGAAGGTCGCAGGCCATTGAGAAACAGTATAAAGAGTAATCAGAAGAACCAGGGTATGAAGCAACCAGGCAAGTCTTAAAACCTGGAGATCCAACCAGGCATAGCGGCTCGAAGAATCGAGAGTGAGTCCTGAAACCCAACTGACGCTGTAAAGTAAAAGACTGAACCAGGTTCCAAGGATCAGCATTTTGAGGACAAGGGATTATCTAGTGATAGCGTAAAAATGAACTTAACAGATAGGGTGGTTTTTTAAAAATATGTCATTCAATCTCGGTATTATTTCGTGGGTTTGATGCCAACCGCCTGATATTGAATTTTCTGCTCCCTTATATTTCTTCCATAAACCGTGGGACTGATAGCAAGATCTGCCTTGTTCCCCATCCATTCAAACCATTTTTCTCCATTCCAGGCAATCACTTCGGTACTGTTATGTTTTGGGCCAAACTGAAATTTAAGATGCTTTTTCCCGAATACCTCTGCAGTGTGTGGCATAACATTTCGGACACCAAGAACGGGTTCCGGATTTCCACGACCAAAAGGTGACAATCTCAGTAATTCCTTCCCAAGTTGAGGTTTAAACTCATCCTGGTTGAGCCAGGCATCGATGACAAGACCAACCGCACTGGATTTTTCTTGTGGAGAAGCTTGTTGTGATTGGTGGCTCAGTAGTTGTTGAAACCTTTGGCAGAAACGATCCAAGTTTTTTTCTGAAAGACTCAATCCGACAGCAGCAGGATGTCCTCCGAAACGGTTCAGCATCTGCCTGCATTCCTGAAGAAGGCTGCACAGGTCAAGGTCACCCACACTTCTTGCAGACCCCACTGCTATGGATTCCTGAAATCGTTCTGTTGAATTACCTGCATTGAAGGTTAAGGCCAAGGTTGTTTTTCCGAAATGTCTAGAAATCCTTGAGGCAATGTTGCCCATCACCCCAGGGTGCCATTGCTGATCAACAAGTATCAGTGCTTTTTGATTGATTTGTTGGCGAGCCTGGGCAAAAGCATCGCTGAAAACACGTGCCTCAATTTTCTGTCTTTGCTGGTTCAGGGAAAACATTTTATCTGCGAAAGGTCTGGCCTCGGTCAATGACTGGGATAAAAGAAGCTTTACTCCAAGGTTTGGATCATCAACCCTTCCTGCAGCATTTATCTTGGGTGCCAGCTTGAAGCTGATTTCTGTTGGAGTGACCCGGCCTCGCACTCCGCAAACTCTAAGCAATGCCTGAAATCCGGGACGCCTGCAGGGATTCAAATGCTCAAGTCCCTTCTGCACAAGAAAACGGTTTTCATCGGTCATCGGCATGCTGTCGGAAATGGTAGCGAATGCAACCAAATCCAATTCCTCATGAAGATCCGCACGGACTTTACCAGTCCTTTCCCAGAAACCGTCTAGACTGAGTTGATAATCCAAGGCTTCCAGTAGTTTGTAGGCCACCCCGGTTCCTGATAACCCTTTAAATGGATACAAGCAGTCAGGACGCATCGGGTTGATCATCGCCATAGCATCGGGTAATTGTTCACCTGGGGTGTGATGGTCGGTGATCAGCAAGTCGATTCCCATCCTCTTTAAGAAAGCCGCTTCCTCAACTGCCCGGGCTCCGTTGTCAACGGTAATGATAAGACGTGGATCGCGTTTTTGGAGTTCAATTAATGTTTGTTCTGTTAACCCGTAGCCGTCTTTAAGCCGCTTTGGAATGAAATAGCTGACCCTCATTCCCAACCTTTGCAGAAAGCGGTAGAGCATCACTGTTCCGGCGGTTCCATCAACATCATAATCCCCGTAAATGACAACCTTTTCACCAAGACAAAGAGCATTGATCAGTCGTTCGACCGCGAGATCCATGTCCCGCATCAAAAATGGGTCGTGGCAAATTTTGGAATGGGGTTCGAGAAAATTCAGGACCAGTTTTTTACTGGTCAGGTTTCTTGAAACAAGAAGGCGTGCGAGGATCTGAGAAATTTCGAATTCGCTGCTGAGATCTTTGGCCTGGATCCGATTTTCCGCAGTTTCAAGATCTTCCCAATTTTGAGTCTCTGGCCATTGCAGCATGATTCTTCTCCCTCTGGATTCACAAACAGAAGCCTATCATTATTCTATTCGATGTTAAAGAGTGGGTGAGTTTTAACTCACCCCATCAAGGGCTTTTTCCAGTAGGCTGCTTACCTTTGGCTGTCGAGGCAGATGAAGTTTGAATGATTCCTGGATGAGTGGTTTGATTTCTGCCAGATTTTGTCGAGTTTGCCTGATTTCTAGGGAGTTGAAATTTCTCAACGTTTTACTCCAGCGATTGAGAAACATGAAACTTCCGGGGTTTATGAGAATCGATTGCGAATGAGAGCTAAAACATGTTTCACAACGAACTCCTCCATGAGAAATGTCAATCTGGTAAAGGCGGTTTTTTTTTGGATTCAATTCGGTTTTTACCGGCACTTCCTGAAAAACGGGTTTTGAACAAATCACACAGTGTTCCAACTGGGGGTAAACACCCAGAAGATGAAGAAGTTTCAGTTCAAATTCAATCTTGTGTGCAGTGATATCTTTTTTTGAGGGAAGATGATTCAAGGCATTTTCAAGAAGCTCAAAATAAGCCTCGCTTTCAGGATCAGGAATCAGGGAAATATGAACCAATTCTGTAAAATAGCCGGTACGCCGAGCGTTGACTGCGAGCGCCGTAAAAAATTCCAGTTTTTTTTCCGAACTCTTTTGTCAGAAAATGAACCACCAGGTCTTTATCCCGATAGCTTGTTGTTTTGAGGACCAGAGACTTTGTTTGATGGAGTTGCATTGTTCAGGAAATGATGTAAAGAGTCACTTTGCCAATTGAAGGAATCTGTCTGGTGGTCATGTGTTCGGATTCATTTCCAGCAGAGGGGAGGATTCAAAAAATTTCATGTTTTCTAGAGGAATATCAAGCAAACGTTTTTCCGGCAACCATTCGCTGAGGAGGTAGGGCATTTCCTGTTCTCGTTTTTCATGCCGGGCAATCAGTAAATTCAGCGCATGTTGCAACTCGGGTGTGTTTCCATCAGGCCATTTGAGACGAGATAAGACAACTGAAGCTTTTTCGTATTCCATCCGTAGGTAATGTGCTTTTGCAAGCATCAAAGAAATATAGGGATTAATTTTTTTCGAACTCTGGGTCTGCTTGAGACTGTCCAGGACAATAGAACTTTTATTGCTTTCCAGAAAAAGTTCCTCCCAAAGATGGAGGATTTCCGTTTCTCCATTTTCCAAAAAAAGTTTCGTGCAGAGTACCGATGCTTTTTCATATTCTTCTCTGGAACGCTGTAATTCGATCTTTCCAATGGTTTGCAAAGTATGAATTTGGATTTCGGAAAGAAAAGGTTTCAGATAACTAAAGTCCCAATCCTGAAAATCCTCTGGATCATGCTGAAAAGCTTTTTTTAGATGTTCAATGTGTTTGTCCAAGAAAAAACTTTCTCCAAAATTTTTTGGGAATTCCTCCAGTAATCTTCTTTCAAGCTCAACACATTGCTTCCAGTTCTGTTCCTGCTCCATCATTCGGGAAAGCCCCTCAAGCACTTCAGGATGATCTGGAAATTTCTTTTTCATCCTGGTTGAGTGTTCCTCGAGTCCAGACCAATCCTTTTGCCAGAGGAGCATTCTGAAAAAGGAGAGTTCTAATTCCAGTTGATTGGGTTGGTCGGATATAGCTTCGTCATACCTCCTGAATACTTCTTCTTTACTTTCAAAAAAACGCAGTTGTTCGAGGTGTTGAATTTTTAAATGAATGAGAGCTTCCGGATCTTTTTCAAGAAGGCGGAAATTTTTTTCCATCTCAGTATAGTTCCCCTCAAGCAGAGCCTTGCGGAAATGATCTTGGCGTCCGAGCCTTTGCCTTTCCCCTCTGTTCTTCCAAATTTTGCGGAGACGGTTGATCCAACTTTGAGGACTGGAAAATAAAAACCTTGATTCGGAAAGAAGGAAGCCTAAAGCAAAACATCCCAAAATCATGGTCCAGACTGCAAATTGCAGAGTGAATGACCCATAAAGATGAACGGCCACGTTGTGATTGTTGAGTAGGGCAAAATAACCCAATCCGGAAATCAACAATAGAAGAAGTGCGAAACCCAATAAACTTTTCATGATTTAGAATGAATGGAATTCACTAAAGGTCAGTGATGATAAGATTCTCCACGGATAATCGTGAAGGCCCGATAAAGCTGTTCTAAGAATAAAATGCGAACCATTTGATGATTCAGGGTCATTTCAGAAAGTCGGATTTTTTTTGCAGACCCCGGGAGGAGGTCCTGCTGAAATCCATAGGCTCCACCAATCACGAAGGTCATTGAGGAAATTCCGGAGTTCATTTGTTGCTCCAGAAAAGAGGCAAATTCTTCAGAAGAAAGTCCTTTCCCCTTTTCATCAAGAAATATGGTCTGTTCTGCAGAATCCGCCTTTTGCAAAATTTTCTGGGTTTCCTCTCTGATAGAGTCCTTATTCCCGCTTTTTCGGTGTTGTGAGGCAGGAACTTCCTCAATGCTCAAGCGAAGGTATGGCCTAAGTTTTTTTTGATACTGTTGAATTCCTTCCTGGAGGAAGGTTTCCTTGGTCTTTCCGACCCAGAGTAATTTTAGTCGAAACATTTCAGCCTTTGTATGATTTAAGGCAGCCCTGGACAAAAGACAAAGCAAAAGCTTTTTGTGTTAGAATGATGCCCCTTTTAGTTTTTCCAGTGTCTTAAATCTGGAGGCATAAAAACATCCATTTGGAAAAACCTTGAATAAACATGTACCCCCTTTGGGCTTGCTCCGAAACCATCCCAGAATGATAATCATGGACAAAAAAATCTTGTTAAAAAAATTTTGATTACGATTTGAGAACTGAAAAGACGCTGCCCAGTCAGATTCTGGAAGAAAAAACGTTGTTTCGAAACCGATGGACTGAACTGGTGGAACTGACTTACCGTGATGAGAAGAATCAAATCCGTCATTGGGAGGGAGTGCATCGCAGTAGTCGCTCAAGTGCAGTGGTGATTGTTCCACGTTTGGTCCCTTCGGGTTCTTTTGTGCTGATTCGTCAATTTCGTCCACCAACAGGTAAATATTTACTTGAATTTCCTGCAGGATTGATAGATGAAGGAGAATCACCAGCAGAAACAGCAGTGCGTGAACTAAAGGAAGAGACCGGTTATTTCGGTAAAATTGAATCGGTGACACCCCCGCTCTACACTTCGCCTGGGTTGCTTTCTGAATCCTGTTTTATGGCATTTGTTTCCATTGATGAAGAAATCCCGCAAAACCGTTTCCCTGAGGCAGAAAATGAGCCTGGTGAATGTATTGAGGTGATTGTTTTAAAAGCCGATAAAATTCTTCCATATCTGGATGATGCTGCGGAAAAGGGTGATGGAATTGATATCAAGCTGTATACTTATTTTAAAACGAACCAGTTCTAGAGATGATTTTTAAGTCACCTGGCAGATCGAGTAAGCGAATTGGTTAAATTTGAAGTTCTGTTCACCAATTTGAAGAAATTACATTTTCTTTAGAATCGATCCGGGAATCTCATCAACCGGATTGACCGATGCAATCAAGCTCTTGAGCGGGATATCTCATGGGAGATGATGTGCAATGGAAAAAGGCTGAAAAGCCTCAGATAATACAAAATGTACTTGGGCATCCTCAACTCCGCCCTCTGATAGACGACTGGGAACGTCGGGAGCCTGATCCAAGGATTAGGTCATCACTGAATGATAAACTTGCCCGCTTATCTCCAGACCGCCCTTTCTGGGTAGCGGCACTCCTGTTTGATCTCTATCAAAATCCTGAAACACTTCCATCCTACTGTAAGACTGTAGCGGATCAAAGATCTGAAGAGGAGGCTTCGAATGAAATATTTCAAGAGGCACTTCCTCATTATTTCAGGCTGCAGAAGGTTTCAACTGTTTCTAACACACCAAAGGTTGAAAAACAGGCAAATCTTGCCATCAGGATGATCGCCTCCCTCCTGTCTGATGTGCAGTTGGTTAGTGTCTATCTTGCCCTGAGGATGCAAAAACTGGAATGGCCGGAGCCTTTAGACGATGAAGAAAAACAGCAATCCGCATGGATCAATCTCTACGTTGATGCACCCCTAGCAAGCAGAATCGGTATTTTCTGGATCAAATCCGAGTTGGAGGACCGTGCTTTCCAAATACTTCAGCCTGAACAGTATGCGGATCTAAAACGTTTGGTGGCAAGGAAACGGGATCAGCGGAGAATGCTGGTTGAAAAAACCCTTCAGGAGATTCAGAAGATGCTCCAAGAAGCGGGGTTGAAACATCAGGTTCAGGGACGTTACAAGCGATTTTACTCGATTTTTGAAAAATTAAAACGCGTCGATGATGATTTTGAAAAGATCCATGATCTGACGGGTTTCAGGGTATTGGTTGAACATGTGAGGGATTGCTTCACTGCCTTGAGTTACATTCATGAACGCTGGATTCCGATTGATGACCGTTACAAAGATTATATTTCTCAACCTAAACCAAACGGTTATCAGTCATTGCACACCACAGTTTTAAATGATGAGGGAGAACCTCTGGAAATCCAAATACGCACCCAAGAAATGCATCGGGTTGCAGAAAATGGATTCGCTGCTCATTGGCTTTATAAGTCCTCACCGGATTCTCCCCACTCACCTGGGGAAAATAATCCCGGAAAGGATTTGAGTCATCCGAGAAAAAAAAAGAATCCTGAAATGCATGCGAATGAGAGTCTGCCGGATTCTGTAAAAACAATTGAAAAAAAATCAGATTTTCAACCGGGGTTTGAATTCTATTCCGACAAAATTTTTGTCAGAACTCCCAAAAGGGATATCTTCGAACTTCCCCGTGGAGCGACGGCGATTGATTTTGCCTACGCGATCCATACTGGAGTCGGCAACCGGATCGTTGGCGCCAAAACCAACGGAACCATCACCAAGCTGGAAATTCCACTGGAAAACGGAGACACGGTGGAAATCATGACTTCCACCAAACAGGTTCCCCGGAAGGAATGGCTGGATTTGGTAAAAACCCGTCATGCCCGCAACAAAATCAAGCATGCCCTCTTGGAACAGCATCGTGAAACCTGTAGAAAGCAGGGAACCGAAATGCTGGAAAAAGAATTTCGAGGAAACGGACTCAACCTCAGCAAAATGATCCGGGACGGAAAGATGGATCAGGAGTGCCGAACCAGAAAAAACCAGTCCTTTGAACATATCCTATTCTGTATTGGCGATGGAAGCATTCGATGTGAGGAATTGTCAGGTTGGTTCCTTGAAAAATCAAAAGAGGTTGGCCCCTCGGTTAATGAAGGTCCGGCAGAGACAGGAGGCGAGGTCTCAGCTCAGGAATCTGGGGGGTTGCAAGAAAAAATATTCAGGGAAACTGTTTATAAGGGAGATCATCTTATTGTGGAAGGAACGGCGAGAGTCAATACCCGTCTTGCCAAATGCTGTCTACCCAAACAAGGGGATCCCATCCAGGGGGGCAAATACGGTTTCTGAAAATTTTTTTAGTTGTCGGTGATAATATTCAATACCCTGATGGTTAGATATACCCTCTCCTTTTTCTGCCAGCAGCAATGCATTTTGAGCGGCATTCTTTGCCGCATCAGTTTTCCCTGATTTCCAGTAGACTTCAGCCGCGGTGTCCCAGATAAACGCTGCCTCTTTTTTTTGTAGGGCTTTTTCGACAAGGCGGATGCTTTCCGCAAGAAGGTATTCATCCTTTTCATGAACCTGACTCAACAGCCAAGAGAGGTTATTGAGGACATATGGATCCTGAGGATCAATATCCAAGGCCCTGCGGTACCATCTTTCTGATAATTCATATTGTTCATCAAAAAACAGAAGATCCGCGAGATGCCTCATCCTGGGTTGATGCTCTATGTTCCAATCATTTCTTTGTGATTCCAACTGTTGGTTGAGCCACAGGATTTTGAAGTTGCTTGATTCCAGATAGAGATTTCCCGTCAATAAAAGGCTCACGATCATCAAGCACCCGACCTGGATTTTACTCACCCTGTGATGGTGTCGATTGATTTTCTGGGGATCCTCTTCACATTGTTTCAGGAAATTCACCCGCTCCCTGATTCCCCAGTGATGCCAATTGCTTCGTTCCGGATCGATGGCGTTGATCCAACTGACCTTGAAAAGGGCATTGACGATTGGGGTTAATCCGTTTCGCGAAAACGCGTTGCAGTCTGCCTGTCGTTCAAAATTTCGACTGAGAAAACCAAAACCAAAGCGAATAAAGATCAGCAACCCCACCAACCAAAGCGGAAGAATCAGATAAGATTCTTGAATAATTGGACTTTGGGGAAAACTCAACGTCAGACCTGTCAGGATTATTTGAGCCAATACCATGAAACCCAACATCGCAATTGCAAAAAAAAGAAGATGTTTTTTGCGGAGGTGACCCGCTTCATGGGCTACTACCGATTTGAGTTCATCCTTGTTGAGAAATTCCATCAGCTTTCTGCTGATCATGAGGTAACGGAATCCTGGAATGATCCCGATCACTCCTGCTGTGGAATGGGGAAGGACTTCTTCAGGCCAGAGGCGGATGCTCCGAACGGGCACCTTGTTCTGTTTCAATTCCTCGATGATCAGAGTTTTAGCTTCGGAGGATTCGAGGGATTTTGCTCCCCAACTGTGAATCAGGATCGGAGGGGCAGCAATGAATAAAATCAAGACACTGCTCAAGAGTTCAAACCATAAGGGGCTAATTTCCAGGAAGGAATGGTCAAAATGACGAAGCATAAAAAGCCAACCGGATTCAAGGGTTCCCAGCAAAAGAATAGGAAGCTGGATACGTGAATGCCTGAACGACATTTTGACTTTTTCTCTCAAATCCTGGATTCCGAGTTGTCTGATATGATTTGACGATAATGCATCTGCGATCCAATAACTGATCAGTAACAAAAGGATGCTTATGGATTCCATCGGGAAATCCCATTGCAAATTGTTCCGAATCCAGAAATCTGGGGTTCCTGCATGAACCAGCCAGAACCAAAGGAGCCAGTTCAAGATACGAGATGGGGAAAGGTGGGAACTGGTAAATGATCCATGATTTTCATTTCTTTTTAGCCGTGAAAACCAGGGAATCATTTGTCCCAGCAAAACACTTCCCAAAAAAAGGAAACCGTTGAATTGAAAGAATGACAATTCCATCCATCCTGGAGTTCTTTCGGGGTCCAGAACCAGGAACGAAAGCGTGATTGATGCTAGGATGAGAGGAAGAAAATGGACAAACACCTGAAGATGGAATCTGGCTTTGTTAAACCATCTCTTTTGAGATAGTCATTCGAACGGTTAAACACGTAGATGTTTTCATGAACCTAACAGACAAAGAGAATCTTTAACAGGATTTCAGTACTTCAGCAGGTCTTGTGACTGAAGTGAAATTCATTAGTATATAAATCTTCAATTTTTCTCCTTTCCCAGAGCCAATAAGGAAATTCAAGGATTATGGTCGATTCAGGGAATGTTCATCAACTTGAGCTTGATGGCAGACATTTAACTTTAGTGGGTACTGCTCATATTTCCCGTTCCAGTGTTGAGGAAGTTAAGCAGATCATCGATGAACAAAAACCCGACACTGTTTGTGTTGAATTATGCGGGTCCCGTTACGAATCTCTAAAAAATAGGGACAACTGGCAGGAAATGGACATTCTCAAGGTCGTCAAGGAACAGAAAACCTTCCTTCTTCTGGCGAATCTGATCATGTCTGCGTTTCAGAAACGTTTGGGAGCTCAACTTGGAATTCAGCCTGGTGCTGAAATGCTTGAAGCAGTTGATGGAGCAGAACGCATTGGAGCAAATTTGGTTTTGGCTGACCGTGATGTCAGGACTACTTTGCAGAGGACATGGCGAGGGATGACTTTTTTTGCCAAAGTCAAAGTGTTTGGACAACTGATGATGGGCTTATTGGTAAGTGAAGAAATCACCCAGGATGAGGTTGAAAAATTGAAGCAGGGAGATGCATTGTCAGAAGCGATGGAGGCCCTTGCATCTGATTCGAAAGACATGAAACGCACCCTTATTGACGAACGAGACCAGTATCTGGCTGAAAAGATTCGCCAGGCCCCAGGAACTAATTTGGTGGCTGTGGTGGGGGCAGGACATCTATCCGGAATTTTGAAAGAACTGAATGAGTCCCATAATCTTGAAAACCTCGAAATTGTTCCTCCACCAAGTTCAACCGGACAGTTTTTGAAGTGGGGAATCCCTGCAATCATCATAGGACTCATTGCCTATGGCTTTTTCAATGTGGATGCAGGAGTGAGTTGGCAAATGATTCAGCGCTGGTTTCTCATCAACGGAATTCTCTCAGCGTTAGGAGCAGCCCTCGCTTTAGCTCATCCGTTAACCATCATCTCCGCTTTTCTTGCTGCACCTTTTACTTCCCTTAATCCAATGATTGCTGCGGGTTGGGTTGCTGGACTTGTCGAAGCAATTCTTAATAAACCTCAGGTCAAGGATTTTGAGCATCTGGGAGAGGATATCACCAGTTTCAAGGGTTTCTGGAAAAATAAAATTACACGAATTCTTCTGGTGGTGGTTTTTGCAAATCTTGGGAGTACCGCAGGGACTTTGATAGGTGGAGTGGCCATAGCTTCACTGCTATGAATGTTAAAATTTCAGATCAAGAAAAAGGTTACTTTTTTATTCATAACGGATCAACAAAGGTTCAGTCATCTCCATTTTCTTGTTTGGAACATGGTAAGTTAAACTGTTCCCTTCGAGAGTATGTTCATCCCGCAGGATTCGAACTTTCCCTGGTATCGTGAAAACCTCTTTTTGAGTCTCATAGAGTGCTGAGTTGCTCAAGATGAGACTACCGTCAGAACGTTTCAATACGACATTCCCAATTAGGGTAAGACGGTTATCTTTCCATTCCATCAACCCCTCGTCAGCAGTGATTAGAACATCGAGTGTAGGAGACTTTTCTTCCATGGTATAGGGGACAAAAATCGATATTTCAATTTGTTCAATCCGCATCCTTTTCGTGTCTTCAAGAACAACCGCAGTTTTTCCTCTGAGTTGCCATCCTTTGCGGTTATCAACAAAGTCATTGACCTTTATCTCATCCAAATGGATGACACCGCTTTCATCAGATATCGGTGATTCTGCAGGAGTGAGAGTATGGTAATAATAAAATGCGTATCCGAGAAGAATCCCCAAGAAGATAAGAACTGCAAGTTCTCTTCGGTTATCGAGAATGAGTGAGGAAAAGGAGGGCAACTCAACCGAAGCCATCATTCCCAATAACTTTAAATGTGGTCAAAAATGGAATTGGAATAGAGTCGCTTCCCACTTGAAATCTGGTTTTTTTCGAGAGGTTCCTTGAGCGTGAAGAATATTTTTGTCCTTTTCCCAAAGAGAAGCATTGGGTCTAGGACCCAATTGAAATTTAGGAAGTTTCAAGAGATAGCGCTCGTCAAATGTGAGTCCATTCAAGACCATATATAGTCCAAGGCCATACCCTAAAGCTCCTCCAATCGTTGTGGAAGTGACGACTGATTCCCTGAATTGAACTCCAGATAACCAATGATAGGAAACTCCCATTACTGCACCCCATGTAGATCCCCAAACTGTATTCCAAAAAACGGATTGCATTACAGGCTGAGATGAAGATCCTGGAACTGATTGATTTTCTTGTGAAAAAACAGGGTTATGGAAATTCATTAAAATAATGAGGTACAGAACTAGTCGCTTGAGAATGCTTTGAATAGAGTGATCTTTTAACAATTTCATATGCTAGAAGCGGAACTCATAAACTGATAAATGCCAGCCGAAGGAGCCTTTACCGGTTTTTTTTCTAGAAGATCTTCGATTTTCCATCCCCAGTAAGTCATCGAAATTTTGGACAGGAGCATTTTGGGTAGGAAAATTTATGGAATTATTCAGCAGATAAAATCCAAAAAGGGCTCCAAATGCTGTTCCGTACACAAATCCATCTTTTGCCTGATCCATAGGTTGAATGTTGGGGTTGAGAGGATCCATGAACCATAAAAGCGCTCCGATGCCGACTCCTGCGACTCCTCCAGCAAGGGTGTAGCCGAGTTGCTGCTTCATCAAAAGTGGACCTGTTTCTTGCGCCTTCAAGGGGTTTACAGCCAAAACACAGAAGCAAATAATTAGGAATACGAATATGTTTCTAATTGATTTGATAGGTTGATTAGAAAGAGAATTCATCTAATTGATTTTCATTTCTTGTGTTTCTTGTTTATGGGGACTGGTCAAATTTACGTCCTGATGTTTCAATTTTCCAGGTTAGAATGAGAATTGCATCACATTTGACTTCATCAAATAACGGGTTTATCGACGTCAATGCAATTCCTTCACCTGAAAGAATCTTAGAATTGCCCAAAATGTTTTTTTCATCCTTTAAAAAGCTCGGGTTTCTTGCCTGGATTACTCTGATTCTCTTGATGTGTGCATTTTCGAACAACTCTTTCGCTCAAGCATTTGAGGATGATCCATTTTTTGATAACGAAGAAATTGGCTTTGGAGATTCTGGAGGGGATTTTCAGGATAGTGAATTTGGAATAACTGATGATTTCCTTGAACCAGGAATGACAGAGGAAGGTGACCCCTTCGCACCAATGAATGAAGAAGAAGATCTTTACATAGATGAAGAATCATTTGATATTGGTACTGAACAAGCACTTCAGGATAATCTATTCACCCAACGAGAATTACTCCAACGAGAGCGTCAACAAAGTATTGCGAATATTGGCTATGGTGCTGGAACAGGTCTGATGATTGGGGGGTGGAGCGCTTTTATTGCCCAGGAAACTACCACCCGGAATCAATGGAGGACAATTGGAACTTCAACAGTTCTTGGGGGTGTGATTGGATTACTTCTAGGCACCCGAAGCATCTGGGATCCTGCAGCACCAAGGCCGGATATGGGAAGTGCTGAAGCTGATTCGCAGATTTTGGTCATGCATGAAACCTCAGGGTTCAAAATTGCCTATTCCTGGAATTTTTAGCATTCTTTTTGGTTATTTCCTTCATATATTTTTTGTCCTGTAACACATTGGAACTGTTATTTTCTCTGAACAGATTCTAATGATTGAGTCTGTGAATTTTGTTTTTTAAGTTCTCTCCCGTTTTTTCCATATCAGACTTTTTTCAGTTAGGAAGATCTTTGAGTGCTTTAGATTTAATCTTCCTATCGCCTTTTATTTCTGAGGCTCTAATTAGTTTTCAAATAGTTTTTGAGAAACATTTATCTTATTGATCATAGTGTTTAATCAGATTGCCAAGGATCTATTTCATTTTCTGAAAGTACCGCATATTACTCTAGCTCTGATTGTGGCACTTCTGATTCGTTGGTTGATGTCTTCAACAATCCCTCTGGGACATGATGAAACTTATTATTGGGATTGGGGCCGAAATCTCCAGTGGAGTTACTATGATCATCCTCCAGGAGTTGCATGGCTTTCCTGGTTGGGGCAGTTTTTTGGAGGCAGTCTTCTGGCAGCGAGATTTTGGCCTCCCCTTATTCACTTGGCAGCCACTTTGGTGCTTGTGGCATGCACTACCCTTATGGCTGAAAGAAGCCTGAGTAAAAAGGAAGCATGGATTTTATTCGGATCTACCCAACTGTCTCCTATTCTAAGTGCGGGAGGGATCATGCTCCTGCCAGACATTGGATTGATTTTTTTTATGTCGGTCTTCCTTTTACTGGTTTTCTGTCTGGCTCTAAAAAAGGATGGAAAGGCTGGCTTAGAGAATTTTATTTTAATGGGACTGTCTGGAGGTTTAGCCTTTTGTTTCAAATATCATGCAGCCCCGATGGTTTCAGGGGCGATGCTATGCTTATTATGGTTAAGGAGAGTGTATTTCAATAAAGAATTTCTGGGGTGGATAGCCTCAGTGATTTCAGGTCTTTTTGCAATAATTCCTGTCCTCTATTGGAACAGTCAACATCAATGGATCTCATTTTTTTATCAAAGCCATCATGGTTTTGGAGGTTTAGAATTTCATTTTGATTGGCTCCTCAGGATTCTGATTGCAGTACCTTTATTAGCAGGGCCAATTCTATGTTTCATGATAATTCTTCAATTTTTTAACCATAGGAGAAACTCTCTATATATCATTCTAATGGTTGGGTAATGAACCGGGAGGGCTTGGGCAAATTACTATTTGGAAACCTTTGGTCGAACATTTAGAAAAAATAGAATATAAATCAATTACGCATTTCCAACATCATCAATCAGACAAACTTAATCAATATGAGCATTGTTCTGAAGACCCATACATTGCGTCATTTCGTTGGTTCTGGGTTTCACAACTAGCTTTCAATCTGCCTGATCAACCAACTGTTCTTGCCTTTGATCCTAACCATTTGTCCTTTTATAGTTTTCGAGACAAAAATCTTAATCTGAATGAATGTCGAGTTATCATCATTGGGGACAAAAGAAGTTTTAATCCTAAACAATTTGATAATCACATTGAAATTCACAAAGAATCTAGTTTTCGTCTCAAGCATCATCAAGATCAAGAATTAATTATCCTTTGGGGAAAAGTTACAGGAAAACCGCCTGCGGAAATGTGGTCTGGAAATAAAAATATATAATTTATTTTCAAGTGTTTAATTGAAATATCTGTTTGATTAAACAAAAAGTCATGAAAAAATTATTTATTAGGTTGAGCCCATCGGTTTTCAGTAAGTAATTGATAAGTCAACTGATCAAAGGCTTGGATTTTTTCGGAAAGCTCATTTTTAAGATTTTCATCTTCAGTATTCTGGGAGGGAATAAATTTAAGAACT
>LNZD02000016.1 GCA_001469005.2 SAR324 cluster bacterium lautmerah10 | reverse complement strand
AAAACCTTCACCCATGGGGAGAGTTGCCAGTCAGGGCGGATGGGGGGTATGAGAAAATGTTTTGGTCTGGCGCTCAACCAACGTATGCTACGGTCCCCTCTCTCCCGGAGGGAGGGGGTTATTTGTTGGAAAATGGATTCTGCGACTTCGCCTTTGGCTCCGCGCAGAATGACAGGGGTGGGAAGTTTACTGCGAAGAGTGAAAGTTCTCGGAATAGAGAAACCAACCATAGAGAGAAACCAAACATACCAATCAAAAAGGGATCTGGTGCTATGTGTATAGGATTTTGATTGATGCTGGGTACATCTTTTTTTGATTGATTCATGTGTTGAGTATTCAACAAAAGCGGTTTTGATCTTGGCGTTTGTAGCTCCACACTTTAATGAACTGGGTTTTTCTTCTAATTTCGACCTCACTCTCATGTCATTCTGCACGCAGGGCTTGCCCGGAGTTGCAGAATCTACATTTCAAAAAGCGAAGGAACACCTTTTAAGGAACTGGATTCTTTTTCCAAGCTCTCAACTAATCCACAATGAATATGGATCAAGCCTGATAAAATTCCTGAGCTTGCTTGGGTAGGGGGGTGTTTTGAAGAATGAGGTCAGCAGCTTTTTCGGCGAGCATCAAGGTTGGGGCATTGATGTTGGCATTGGGAACATAGGGCATGGTTGAGGCATCCACGACACGAATTCCTTCCATCCCATGAACCTTAAAATCTTTTGGATCCACTACGGATTGGGTTCCAGTTCCCATGGCACAACTGCAGGAGGGATGATAGGCGGTTTCTCCATCTCTTCGAACCCATTCAAGGATTTCTTCATCAGAGTCGACTGAAGGTCCCGGAGATATTTCACCCCCGCTGAATTCATCAAATGCAGATTGTTCCAGAATCTTTCTTGCGCAGTGGATGGCTTCCACCCATTCTTTTCGGTCCTCAGGGGTGGAAAGATAATTCATCCTCAAAGAAGGTTTGGCAAAGGGATCTGTACTTTTAATTTTTACTGACCCACGGGAATTGGAATACATTGGTCCGATGTGGACCTGGTATCCATGTCCTCCGGTTGGAGAGGTTCCATCATAGCGGATTGCCAGGGGCAGAAAATGAAACATCAGGTTGGGGTAAGCCACCTGATCATTGCTTCTCGCAAAGCCTCCTGCTTCAAAATGATTGGTGGCTGCAGGGCCCTTTCGAAAGAAAAGCCACTGAAAACCGATCCAAGGTTTATTCCACCAACGCAGAGCAGGCTGCATCGAAACCGGCTGGGTGCACGCGTGCTGCACATACACCTCCAGATGGTCCTGCAGGTTTTCTCCCACTCCCGGGAGTTCTTGAACGATTTCGATACCCAGGGGCTCAAGGTCGTTCGGGTTCCCGATCCCTGAAAGCTGCAGCAGTTGAGGAGAATTGAAGGCGCCTCCACAACTGATGATTTCTCCACCTTGAACGCTTCGTGTTTGTCCTTTGTGGTTAAAATCCAAACCCACAGCCCTGTTTCCCTCAAAACGGATGCATAATGCATGGGCACGGCAGATAACTTCGAGGTTGGGTCGATTCATCACAGGATGAAGATAAGCTCTAGCTGCGCTGAGACGTCTTCCCCGGAAGACGTTTTTATCAAAGGCGGCAAAGCCTTCCTGACGGAAACCGTTCACATCGTTTGTCAGTTCGAATCCTGCCTGTTGGACTGCCTGGAAAAAAGCCTGAAACAACGGGGTTGAAGCAGGACCTCTTTCCACTTTGAGTGGTCCCTGATCCCCCCGGAAATCGTCTTCTCCCGCCAGACAGTTTTCCATCTTTTTGAAATATGGCAGGCAATGGGCGTAGTCCCATTCCTCCATCCCTGGATCGGCCGCCCAGCGTTCGTAATCCTGTGGATTCCCGCGTTGGAAGATCATGCCGTTGATGCTGCTGGAACCTCCCAGAACCTTCCCCCGGCCCTGGTAGATTCTCCGACCGTTCATGTACGGTTCCGGTTCGGTTTCATAAATCCAGTCGTAGAACCGGTTACCAATAGGGATTGACAGTCCGGCGGGCATATGGATGAAAATATCCCAGATCGAATCCGGTCTTCCCGCTTCCAGCAATAATACTTGGTTTTCAGGATTCTCGCTGAGCCGGTTTGCCAAAACACAGCCTGCCGAACCACCTCCTACAATGATGAAATCGTATGTTTTGTTCATGCTCTCTAGGTTGTTCGAAAAAAGAGGATTCTTGGTATCGTATCAGGTTTCGTTTTCATAAATCGGGAACTCTCGGGTCAGTTCCAGAACTTTTCCATTGATTGAGGTAGAAATCATTTTCATTTTTTCCCCTTTAGAAAGAGCTTTGAGGACCTCTGAAATCCATTCTCCAATCATGGTGAATTCTTTTTCCTGGAACCCCCGGGTGGTTCCTGCAGAAACCCCAAAACGCAAACCGGATGTGATTTGGGGAGGCTGGGTTTCTCCGGGAACGGAATTCTTGTTGCAGATCAATCCTGAGGCTTCCAGGGCATCCGAGGCCTGTTTTCCGGTCAACTGAATCTTCCGCAAATCCACCAAAATCAGAGGGGTGTCTGTGCCTCCAGTGACGACGTCAATCCTGTTTTCAACCAGAGTTTTTGCCAGGGCCCGCGCATTGGCCAAGATCTGGGCCGCATATAAACGGAATTCGGGTTTCAGGGCTTCACCCAGACAGACTGCCTTGGCGGCAACCGCATTCAGGATCACCGATCCCTGAACCCCCGGAAAAACTGCGCTGTTGAGTTTTCTTTCCGAATCGGTTTCCTTGGAAAGGATCAACCCTCCGCGGACTCCACGCAGATTTTTGTAGGTCGTTGTCGTGACCACATGGGCATGGGGAATCGGGCTGGGATGAACTCTTCCCGCGACTAGCCCTGCGAAATGGGCCATATCCGCAAGCAGCTTGGCACCGCAATCATTGGCGATTTTCCGGAATCCTTCAAAGTCGATGGTTCTCGGGTAGGCCGATCCCCCGCAGATGATTAATTTAGGTTGATGTGCATCAGCCAGATCCCGGACCTGATCCATTTGAATCCTTCCATCCTCTTCTGAAACTCCATAATGCACGATATTGAACCACTTACCGGTCAGATTGGCAGGAGATCCATGGCTGAGGTGTCCTCCTGCGGAAAGGTCCATGCTGAGCACGGTATCCCCGGGTTTCAAGTAAGCCAGAAAGACAGCCAGGTTTGCCTGGCTTCCGGAATGGGGCTGAACGTTGGCGTATCCGCATTCAAAGAGTTGTTTAGCCCGACTGATCGCCAGGGTTTCCAGACGGTCTGCATTTTGAGCGCCTCCGTAATAACGGGCTCCGGGATAGCCCTCGACGGTTTTGTTGACAATCGCGGTGCCCAGGGCTTCCAGAGTCGCACGGCTGACGAGATTTTCTGAGGCGATCAGTTCAATCCCCTCCTGCTGACGTTGCTCTTCTGCAGAAAGGGATTGGAAAACCTGTGGATCAATGGATTCCAGGCTTTGGGTGAAATATCCGGAATGCAGGTGAGGATTCAAGAATTCTTTGGAAAATCAATTGGTGCTCATTTCCACCCTCAAGAATGGGTGAAAAGTTTAATCGAAACGATGATTCTTAGATTATTTTGAAGAACTTTGGAAAGCAAGTCAGAGAGAAGCGAAGAGCTTTGACTTGAGGCGACTGGCACGGATGAATAGAGTTTCATCCATTCAAGCCCAAACATTTGAAGAAGCACATAATGAATCTGGCCCTTTTTGATTTGGATAACACCCTCTTGGATGGAGACGCCGAAACCCTCTGGTTCGAGTACCTTCATCAGGCGGGGCATCTCGAGGGAGATTTTTTTGGAAAACTCGAGGAATTTACCAATGACTATGATCAGGAAGAATTGGATTTCAGTGAATATCTCAATTTCATTCTTCTTCCTTTAAAAAAATGGGGACCTGAAAAAGTAAAACCCTGGAGAGAACAATTTCTTCTGGAGAAAATCGAACCACGTTTACGTTATCAGAACATCCTGCATGATCATCGAAGACAAGGACATGTCCTTGTTCTGATAACGGCCTCCCATGATTTTTTGGCAGAGCCGATTGGACAAATGCTGGAAATGGATTTTACCCTCAGCACCCGACCCGAAATAATTGATGGGATTTATACAGGAAAGGTTCGCGAAGCTTGTTTTCGCGAGGGTAAGGTGGAAATACTAAATAAGTTTCTCGATGAACAAGGATTCAACCCGGACAAGACGTGGTTTTATTCCGATTCTCAAAATGATTTACCACTGATGAGAAACTGTGATCATCCTGTGGCGGTTCATCCTGACCAAAATCTAAAAATTGTAGCCGAACAGGCAGGTTGGAACATTCTTGACTAAACATTTCTAAGCCTGCCTTTAAATATTCGTAAGAAGTTTCAGTTCAACTGTCTGAAAAAATCCTCTTTCAGTTCCTTCTCAAATCTTCCTCTCAATACCATGGTGCTGGTTTCAGCACCTCTGTCGCGCACTCCGCGCATCTCTACGCAGAGGTGACGTGCTTCCAGAATGACTGCCACATCGTCGGTTTGCAGAGTTTCACTGAGCATATCTGCGACCTGCATGGTCAAGCGTTCCTGAACCTGCGGACGGCGGGCGAAATGATGCAGAATTCGGTTCAATTTGCTTAAACCGAGTACCCTGTCTTCAGGAATGTAAGCGATAGCGGCACGACCTAGGATTGGAAGGAGGTGGTGTTCGCAGTGACTCTGAAAGGGGATGTCCTTTTCAATCACCATTCCTTTGTATCCATAACTATTTTCGAACGATTTTAGCACAGAAGAGATATCTTCGTTGAGTCCTCCGAAAATTTCATTCAGGTACATTTTGGCAACCCTTGTCGGAGTTTCACGAAGACTGTCATTGCTTAGGTCCAGTCCTAAGGCATCCAGGATTTCTTCAACAGCATTTTCAATGCGTTTATGTTTAATTGATTTTGCGGCTGTACTCAGGTCTTTGATTTTCTCGTTTGCTGCGGCTGAATGCATCATGGCCCATTACTCCAATGAAAGGGTTTTTATCAAAACTTTTGAATTCAGACTTACGCAAGAGGATCGGAAAAGGGTCATGAATTTTTTTGAAACATGACCATCAGGTCAGAACAAACCTGATTTTCCAGGAGTTCTGGGAAGGAAACGAAAAATGTTTTGGAAGGATTTAGGCGTTCCTGGGAACGCCTAAGTGTTGATTCAGGTGGTGGCGATTTTAAGTGCTTTTTGAAGCCAACTCTGGAGTACCTGAATCTCCTCTTTGGTGGTTGCTTCGATGGACTTCTTGGAATTTTTGATGTAAACCCGAATCAGGTTCGGATCATTGTGGTAGTGAACCACCAGACCTGATTTACAGGGACCCTCTTCCTTACAATTAAACAGGATGCTGTTCACATTGATGTCGATCATGATGTTTAGATCACGATTGAGGAAGAGATCGAAACCGACCCTTTTCATTTCCATTGTAATGTTCTTGTCATCCGACGCAAAGTTGCACTGATGACTCTCGCATTTGACATCCGAGAAATTGGTGTTTTGGATGATCAGATCATAAACGCCGATTCCAAGTTGTGAGGTTTTGTCTTGGGCATGGAGGCCATTAAACACAAAAAAGACCATCAATGCGGCCGTCAAAAAGATTCTCATCATGCTATTCCTTTCAAGATTAAATTCAGAATCACTACAAAATTAATCAGATCTTTTTTTTTAGGCAAGTCTTAAGTTTGGAAAATGTGGATACTTGAAGTATTTCGATGGGAAAAGTCTCACCCCCAAGTTCGTTTAGGATTCAAATCGAGAGCTTTGCCAAAAAGGACTTCATTCCATTTTAAATAGCAGAAATTTTCCAGTAAACTGAGATGTCAAAAGCTTCGATCGAGTTTTTCGGGGTTTTTAAATGGCTCAAGTCCTTTTCATTCATAATGAGCGAATCCAAGTGTGGCTTGAACAAAATATAGAAAGTACTTCCTACCTGGAAAGTTGAGAAAATCAGTGGATGAAGTGAGTCAGAAAATGCTTGGACTGGCCCTCGGTGGCGGAGCTTATCGGGGAGTGGCCCATCTAGGAGTATTGAAAGCTTTCGAGGAAGAAGGTTTGAAACCCGGGTTCCTTTCGGGAACCAGCAGTGGAGGCTTGGCAGCGGCATTTTACGCGTTCGGGATGCCTCTGGAAGAAATCCGGGATCTGGCAGATAAACTCCACTGGCTTCGCGTGTCCACCTTTAATGTCCCAAAGTTGGGCCTGCTGAACAACTCGGAATTGGGTCGTTTTGTCGAAAAACACCTTGGCTCCAAGAACATCGAGGAATCTCCGATTCCCCTTGCCCTGGTGGCCTCTGATATTTCAACCGGTGAAAAAGTCATTTTGAAAACGGGAAGTCTTTCCCAGGCTCTGATGGCCACTACCTGCATTCCCGGTGTCTTCAGTCCTGTTCAGGTGGGAGGGCGAATGCTGGTGGACGGAGCATTGGTGGAAAACGTGCCCCTGACCGTGCTCAAGGAAATGGGGGCCTCTGTCCGGGTTGGTGTATCCCTCGGTTCCGAATCCTACCGTAAACCAGAAAACCTGATTCAGGTCATCATCAATGCCATCAATATCGCTACCGACCAGACCAACCTTGCATCCGACGGAAAATTTGATTTGATGCTCAAACCTGAATTGCAAACTTACGGTTTTCTGGATAATGGGAATTCCCTCAAATTGTTTGCAGAAGGTTACCGATCAGCAATGATGGCCCTGGAAAAGGTCCGTTCGATGATTGATGCAGCAGGACCTTCCTCACTGGAACAGGTCGAAGCAAAATTCCTCAAATGGCTTCGGGGTTGAAGTAATAGATCCTTCTGTTTGTTTGTTTTTTGAGTCCTTTCTTGGTGTTCTATCAATAAAAATCTAATTTGGCTTCAAGATTAATCATATTTTTATTCAGTCCTAACAAATCGTTAATAATTCATCCTTAAGATCATTTCATACTGATTTTCAAATCATTAGGGATTTGATGATTTCAGTTTAACCCTGCCCATAAGGGCGAATGATATATGATCCTCTTAAGGAGTTTTCTATGACACGTTTTTTCTTGAAATCGATGCTGGCTGCTTTGACCGCATCGCTGGTTGCGTTGCCTCTCCAGGCAAGAGACACGATTCAAATCGTCGGCTCTTCGACGGTTTATCCTTTTGCGACAGTGGTTGCTGAAAAATTGGGAAAGAAGACAGGAAAGACACCGGTAATTGAGTCCACCGGAACCGGAGGTGGAATGAAGCTTTTCTGTGCCGGTCTGGGAACCGGGCATCCCGATTTCACCAATGCTTCCCGTGCCATCAAAAGCAGTGAAAAGAAACTTTGTGCTTCCAATGGAGTAACAGACATCATTGAAATCATTGTAGGCAATGACGGAATTGCTTTTGCGAACTCAGCATCAGCAAATAGAATGAACTTTACGCCTCTCCAGCTTTGGACTGCAATGGCAGAGCATGGGCCCAAGCCAAGTACATGGAAGGAAGTTGATTCTTCTTTACCTGACATGCCCATCAGAATTATGGCGCCACCTCCGACTTCTGGAACCCGAGACGCATGGAACAGTTTGATCATGAAAACTGGTTGTAAAAAAGCCGGGAAGTATGATGAGTTGGGTAAGAAAAAGTGTAATTCATTCCGGGAAGATGTTGCCGTCGAAGAGGCTGGAGAGAATGACACGCTGATTGTAAAGCGCCTTGCTGCTGACCCTCAATATTTTGGGATTTTCGGATTCAGTTTTCTTGACCAAAACCGTGATCAAATTCAAGGTTCTACCATTAACGGTGTAGAGATCAGCCTTGATAATATCAAATCCTATAAATACCCGATTTCCAGACCGCTCTTCTTTTATGCGAAAAAAGCTCATGTCGGAGTCATTCCTGGAATGAGGGAATATATGAATGAATTCGTTTCCGATTCAGCAGTAGGTGAATATGGGTATCTGATGGATAGAGGACTTGTACCTCTGGAAACAAGCACTCTGAGTAAAGTCCGCTCAAATGTAAAAAATCTCAACCCCATCAGTATGTAGGAGACAACTGTTCCGACGGCTAATCAAGTCGTCGGAATTTTCCAAGTCATCATGGTAGCCTACTTAATCGCAGGACTTGCTCTAGTTATCCTCAGTGGTTTTTACCTGGGGCAGACCCGTGCTCAAAAACTTCAGGCGAGTCAACGCCTCCATTCTCTTCCTGTTTACCACGGCTACCATGTAGCGCTCTGGTGCGCGATCCCTTCAGTTATCATCATACTTCTTTGGTTCACACTTGAGCCAATCGTCATCCAATCAGCGATCAAGTCTGATTTATCAGGGAAACTTGCAGGAGTTTCGGAAACTGAAGCGATGATGTTGATGACGGAGGTGAAGAACATTTCCCAGGGAATCACAGGGCTTTCAACCGAAGATCCGCAAATCATCAAGGCGGGTGAAGCGATGGCATCACTCAATGATGCGAGCAGAACCAGCATGCTGGTCATCATCCTTGCGATCGCCATTGGAATTACCCTCTATGCGAGGTCCATGATCTCCCCGGAATTTGGTGCAAGATACAGTGTTGAGTACATCTTTAACGGATTTTTATTTTTCAGCTCAACGATTGCAATTTTAACCACGATTGGCATTGTCCTTTCGCTTTTTTATGAGAGCCTTCTTTTTTTTGAACAAGTTCCAGTCACGGATTTCCTGTTTGGATTAAAATGGTACCCTCAGATTGCTATTCGAGCAGATCAAGGGGCTTCAAGCGGCGCTTTTGGAGCGGTACCGGTCTTTGCAGGAACCTTTTTGATTGCTTTCATTGCGATGGTGATTGCCGGGCCGATAGGGCTTTTTTCAGCCATTTATTTTTCGGAATACTCATCCCATCACACCCGAACCATCGTCAAACCGATTCTTGAAATCCTGGCCGGGATCCCCACGGTGGTTTACGGTTTTTTTGCAGCCCTGACGGTTGCCCCATTGATTCGTGATTTTGGAATGAGTCTTGGGTTTACGGTTGAAGCACGCAGTGCTCTGGCCGCAGGGGTGGTGATGGGAATTATGATCATCCCTTTTGTTTCATCCCTTTCTGATGATGTGATCAATTCCGTGCCCCAAAGCCTCAGGGACGGGTCATTGGCAATTGGGGCAACCCAATCCGAAACGATCAAACGGGTGATCATCCCCGCAGCTTTACCAGGAATCGTAGGGGCTTTTCTTTTGGCTTTGTCAAGAGCTGTTGGTGAAACGATGATCGTTGCCATGGCAGCAGGCCTGAATGCCAATTTGACTGCCAATCCTCTGGAAAACGTTACGACCGTCACCGTTCAGATTGTCGTCGCACTGATTGGCGATCAGGAATTTGATGATCCTAAAACCCTGTCAGCATTTGCTTTGGGGTTGGTCCTGTTTTTCGTCACCTTGATTTTGAACGTGATCGCTCTCAGCATCGTCAAGCGGTACAGGGAAAAATATGAGTAAAAGCAATCCGATGGCAGGATCGAACTCTTCTTTTCTAAAAGGAAGATATTCGGCGGAAAAGCGCTTTAAATTGTATGGGGTTTTCGCCGTATCCTTGGCTTTGGGTGCAGTAATATTCTTGCTTTTTACCATTTTTTCAACGGGTTACAGCGCCTTTTGGAGAACGGAATTCCAAGTCGAAATTCAATTCAATGGTGACTATCTTGGAATCACACAGGAATCTTCAGACCAGGAGGTGAGGGAAGCAAATTTTCTTGGACTCTTCCGTAAAAATTTAGCCGAACAAAATAATGATGTCCCCAGAAGAGAACTTAGAAAATTATTTGCAATGTTTAGTGAGTCTGCTGCTGATGATTTGAGGGAGATGGTGATCACAAACAGATCTATCCTTGGAACGACTCAAAAACTAAAGGTATTGGCATCTTCATCAGTAGATATGATTGTCAAAGGGCAAGCTCCAAGGGAAATCGAGGAAAAACGTAGAGTTCTCAATGACTTTCAACTTGGATTGCTTGACCGATGGACTGCAGAAGGTAGGAGATCGTCGAGTTTCAATCATCGTTTCTTCACCAATGGGGATTCAAGGTCTCCGGAACTGGCTGGATTGGGGGGTGCCATAGCCGGATCATTCTGGACCCTGATGGTGTGTCTGATCCTTTCTTTTCCCATGGGAGTCGCTGCAGCGATTTACCTTGAAGAGTATGCCCCAAAAAATCGGCTGACCGAAATCATTGAAGTCAACATCAACAACCTGGCTGCAGTCCCCTCGATCATTTTCGGTCTTCTCGGATTGGCCGTGATTCTGAATTTTTTTGGTTTACCCCGCAGTACGCCTCTTGTGGGAGGAATCGTTCTTTCCCTGATGACCCTTCCGACCATCATCATTGCCTGTAGGGCTTCTTTAAAAGCGGTTCCGCCATCCATCCGAGAGGGGGCCTTAGCGATGGGCGCATCGAAGATGCAGACGATTCTTCATCATGTTCTTCCTTTGGCGATGCCAGGAACCCTCACCGGAACCATCATCGGACTGGCCCAGGCTCTGGGTGAAACAGCACCATTGTTGATGATCGGGATGTTTGCCTTTGTTGTCGACATTCCTGCCGGCCCGCTTGAATCTGCAACGGCCCTGCCCGTTCAGGTCTACCTTTGGGCAGAAAGTTCTGAGCGGGGATATGTGGAACTGACAGCTGCAGGAATCATGATGATCCTGATCTTCATGGCCCTTATGAACTCTTTTGCCATCATTCTCCGCAAAAAATTTGAAAGAAGGTGGTAGGGGCAAAGACTAAGAAGACTTTAAGAAGAAGATTTTATGGACACAAAAATTAGTGCTGAAGGGGTGAATGTGTTTTATGGGGAAGCCCATGCCCTGAAAAATGTCAGCATGCAATTCATGAGAAATGAGGTAACTGCCCTGATAGGACCATCCGGTTGCGGAAAATCTACCTTTCTCCGATGTCTGAATCGGATGAATGATGTGATCCCGGACTGCAGGGTCGAGGGCAAGATCATGATGGGCGATGTCGACATCAATGATTCCAGGCTGGATGTGGTCCGGTTACGGGAAAAGGTTGGGATGGTTTTTCAGAAACCCAATCCTTTTCCAAAATCGATTTATGACAACGTGGCCTATGGTCCAAGCATTCATGGTCTTGCCCGGACCCAAGCAGATATGGACCGGATTGTGGAGGAAAGCCTTCAAAAAGCGGGACTGCTGGAAGAAGTCAAAGATCGATTGAACCAGCCAGGAACCGGGTTGTCAGGAGGTCAACAGCAAAGGCTCTGCATTGCTAGGGCGATTGCCGTCAGTCCGGATGTGATCCTGATGGATGAGCCCTGTTCCGCCTTGGACCCGATTGCGACCGCGAGGATTGAAGAACTCATCGAAGAATTGAGGAAGAATTACACCATCATCATTGTCACGCATTCCATGCAGCAGGCAGCAAGAGTCTCTCAGCAAACCGCGTTTTTCCATCTTGGTGATCTGGTTGAAGTTGGGAAAACCGATGACCTATTTGTTAAACCCCAGCAACAAAAGACCCAGGACTACATTACCGGTCGTTTTGGATAAAAACACACCATGACTTCACATCTTGATTATCAGACTCCTAAACTGAAACGTTCCATCCTGGAACTGGTAACCCTGGTTGAGGATAGTGTCCAAAAAGCCATCACGGCGTTTCAGCAAAAAAATCTGGAACTTGCCAAAAAAGTGGTGGAAGGAGACAAGCAGATTGATGCAATGGAAATCGATTTTGAAGAGGAGTGTCTTAAAGTGATGGCTCTTTACCAACCGGTTGCAGTCGACCTCAGGATGATGGTTTCGATGATCAAGATCAATGATGCATTGGAACGGATCGGTGACCTATCCAAAGAAATTTCCAAACGGGTTATTGCCCTCTGTGATCTTCCGGAACCAGGGGCTTATTTTGATTTTCAGTCTCTTTTCGGAAGCATCAACTGGATGTTGAAAAATGGGATGGATTCGATGATCAACCTGAATTCTGACCTGGCTCGAAAAGTATGTGTTAAAGAAAACGAAGTGGACGAGGCCTATGGCAAAATCGCTCAGGAAATCCTTCGGAAAATTGAAAGTGAGCCGAAGCATGTTCAATGCTACATCCACCAACTGGCAGTTGCAGATATGATGGAACAGATGGGAGATGAACTGAAAAAAATTGCTGAGGACGTGATTTACACCATCGACGCGGAAGTAGTCCGTCACCAAAACTAAAGGAGGATTTCCACCTAATTCACTCATGAAAAAATTGAACTATGGATATGATGAGTAGGCAGTCTGTCCTTGTGGTCGAGGACGAAGAAGACATCATGGAAGTGATTCGCTTCAACCTGGAGAAAGAGGGGTATGAAGTGCATCAAGCTCTTAGTGGTGAAAAAGCCTTACAAGTGATCGAAAACAACCTTCCGAGTCTGGTTCTTTTGGATCTGATGCTTCCTGGCATCAATGGACTCGATCTATGTAGGATTTTTAAGCAAAATGATCGGACAAAAGCTATACCAGTGATCATGCTGACCGCCAAGTCGGAAGACGCTGATATTGTGGCAGGATTGGAAATGGGAGCTGAAGATTACATCACCAAACCCTTTAGCCCCAGGGTGCTGCTTGCCCGGGTCAGGACGGTATTAAGACGGAGGGAGACTGGGGTGAAGGATGATTCCAGCGTGATTCATTTGGAAGGAATGCAGATTCATCCTGGACGTCATGAAGTCACGATGGGAGAAAACGTGGTGGATCTGACCCCAAGTGAATTCAGGATTCTTCATTATCTGGCACGAAGGCCCGGCTGGGTTTACAGCCGTGATCAGATCATCGATGCGATCCGTGGACACGGTTATGTGGTAACCGACCGGGCAATTGATGTACAGGTAGTTGGTCTGAGGAAAAAATTGGGTGACTATGGAAAATTCATAGAAACCGTGCGTGGAATTGGCTACCGTTTCCGTGACCGCAGATGACCAATGCCGCGAAAATATTCATTCCTCCAGGTTTTCTGGCCTGCCATAGTGGCGGGAGGGACCCTCACGATTTTATTGGGGATTTGGACCTTCAACACCTTCCTTCCATCCGAAGGGGAATCGATCCCACCGGATTCATTGAAAATCATCTGGTTATGGCTGGTTGGAGGTTTGCTGATCACCGCAGCAACGATATATTTTTGTCACACCCGCTTAAGAGCGCTGAGCAAAAGTCTTGAAGATCTGACCGGGTTGATCCCTGAACTTCATGCTTCCCCAATCTCTTCACATTCAATTCCTCCCTGGTTTCCTGAAGGTGACAGGCTTTTCAAAAACTTAACTTCTTTTGGCACAAATGCTCAAAAGGAGTTGGATCTTCAACGTCAAAAAATCCTGGAAAAAGAAACCATCCTTTCAATCCTGATGGAAGGATATGTTGCCCTGGATCTGAAGCAAACCATCCTTGATTTAAATTCTGCTGCTGCTGAGATGCTTCAGATCGATGAATCGACTGCAAGAAATGAGTTCTTCGGTTCTCTGATCCGTCATGTGGTTTTGCTCGATTTGGTGAAAAAAGTTCTTGGATGCGGCAAGGAGATACAGGACGACATTGAAATAAGAACCGATGAACGCTCACTTTACCTTCAAGTCCTCTGCAGACCCCTCATCGAATCAGGAATTTCTGAGGGAATCGGATTGCCTCCAAATTCAGGATCATCCCCATCAACCATGGAAAAACAAATTGGCGTGTTGATCCTCCTGAACGACATTACTCAGTTGCAAAGATTGGAAACCGTCCGTAGGGATTTCATTGCCAATGTATCCCATGAATTGAAAACGCCGATAACCTCGATCAAGGGATCGGTGGAAACCCTGCTTCAGGAAGAGGAAATGGATGGCTCCACCCTGAACAGGTTCCTGAAAATCATTGCAAGGCATTCAGACCGGTTGAATTCGATCATCGAAGACTTGTTGACTTTATCAAGAATCGAACAGGGGCAATTGACCGGTGTGGAACATTTGCAAGTGACCTCCATCAATCAACTGATCCAGCAGGTGATTCAGGTTTGTGAGCACAGTGCCTCCGAAAAGGGGATCAAGTTGGAGATGAATGGAGACGAAATATTGGATGCTGCAGTCAATCCTCCGTTGCTGGAACAGGCACTGATCAATCTTGTTGAAAATGCGATCAAGTACAGCGATCCAAAATCATTGGTTACCCTGAGCCTGGAAAAACAAGCCGACCAATTCATTATTTGCGTGAAAGATCAAGGATTCGGGATTGAAGCCATGCATCTTGAAAGAATTTTTGAACGTTTTTACCGTATCGATGTGGCCAGAAGCAGAAAACTTGGTGGAACCGGTCTGGGCTTGTCCATTGTCAAACATATCATCCAAGCCCATCAGGGAACGGTCTCGGTAACCAGCACTCCAGGAGAGGGAAGTACTTTCTTGATCAAGATTCCCTTTATTGAAATGAATCCGATCTGATTCAGCAAAAGAGATGAAAATCAATGCTGATAAGTGTTTGTTTGCATGAGAAGCGAATCAATCTTTTTCAATTTTAAATTCAATCCCCTTAAAGAGTTGGAGGGTTCCCATGCTTAAGAAAATGAATGTTCTTTTTTTATGTACCGGGAATTCCGCAAGAAGCATTCTTGGCGAAGCAATCCTCCGCCAGCATGGAGGAGACCGTTTCAATGCTTATAGTGCTGGCAGTCAACCTGCAGGTAAGGTTAATCCGATGACCCTGGAATTGCTTCAAACTCTAAAGTACGAGACAAAGGATTTGAGGTCGAAAAGCTGGGAAGAATTTTCAAAAGAAGATTCTCCGGAAATAGATTTTGTATTTACGGTATGTGGCTCTGCTGCTGAAGAAACCTGTCCGGTTTGGCAAGGAACACTGTTTCTCAATCTCCCCATTCATTCCCTGGAAAGGCTTGCTTTGAAAAAGGAACTGGATGACATCGGGAATATTCAATGAAAAAGTTGAATTCCTGGTTTAATCAGTTTGTTCTCTCTCTGTAAAATCATTTTCATTCCGGTTGCTCCGGCCCTCCTTCTGATTTCCTGAATCTTATCCAAATGAGTCACTCATTCAAATGATGTGACCTATTACCAAACTGATAGGACTGAAGATGTTTACTATGAAAACCAGGAAAATAGAGTTATCTATTAAGAATTTTTCAACGATTTTTCTTTTTAACTGTGTGAAGCGGTTTCAATCATGGTGAACTATTCAAAGGTCCTTGACTCATGAACCACGCTCATTCCAGAAAACTGTTTGCCGAGTTTATCGGAACTGCATTTCTTCTTGCAACAGTGGTGGGTTCAGGAATTATGGCCGAAAGACTTGCAGCAGGAAATACAGCGATTGCCTTATTGGGGAACACGATTCCAACCGGGGCGATTTTAGTCGTACTGATTGTGGTTTTTGGACCTGTTTCAGGTGCTCACTTTAATCCTGCGGTAACAGTTGCTTTTTGGATTCGTAAAGAAATCGGACTCATCCTTTCACTAATTTACATTCTGGTTCAGATATTAGGTGGTCTGATTGGGGTATGGTCCGCGCATTTTATGTTTGAGGAAGAACTGATCCAGTTCTCCTTGAAGGAAAGGACAGGTTCAGGCCAGTGGTTTTCTGAACTGGTTGCGACATTTGGACTGTTGATGGCGATTTTCGGAGCCTTACGGTGGCGTCCTGAATTCGTGCCCTATTCGGTGGGACTTTACATCACCGCAGCGTATTGGTTCACGGCATCGACCAGTTTTGCCAACCCGGCAGTGACCATTGCCAGAAGTTTCTCAAATACGTTCAGTGGGATTTTTCCCGGGCACGCACCGGCATTCATCATTTCCCAGCTAGCAGGTGCTGTGCTTGCGACCCTGGTTTTCGGTTGGCTTTTTAAAAAGCCTGAATCCTCTTCAAATGATTAGATGGATTGTTTTGGGACAGGGTTTATTCAGGACATGTAAATACGAATCCCGCCAGTAACTTGGTAATCATCATCCAGAAGGTACATCAATCGCCATTTATCGAAGGTCGTGCAGGGATGAGAAATCCCGAAGGCCATCATGTCTCCAACCGTAAGATCCATCTCACTGGTAAGTTCCACGTAGGCATGCTGGTCGTTTAATTCTGTAACCCTGCTTCCATCGGGCATGTTCAGTGGCTTATCGTCTTTTCCAGGCCTGAAAAACGCTTCCGGAATCGGGAGTTCGGCATCGTAGGAAATGTCCCGTTTCCCCACATTAACAATTGCCAGTCCTGGTTCTGGAAGGGACTGTATTGCTCCCCAAACCTGAAGGGAAGGCTTCAGACCAGGAGGAAGTTGATCTGCTTCAGGACACCGTTTTCGGATTTTTTCGAAAATTCTTTTGTAGTTCAAAGAATCATGGGTCAGGTAACAACCACTGCGAATAACCCGGACCACTTCGTGTTTTCCCGAAGGAGCTTCAAGATGCTCCAGGACCAAATCAAAAAAATCGGAACCTCCTGCGGATAGGATCACGGCACCATCCCCAAAAAGCCCCATTTCTGCACACTTTTTTGCTAACAGGTTAAGGTCTACAAGAAATTCGCGGATACTTTTTTCAGGTTCCGGCTGTTTCCTCAGAAGTGCTTCATAACCCTCTACTCCTCGAAGTACGAGAAAAGGGTCATGACTTTTGACGCGTTTTGCCACTTCCATGGCAAGTTCACCATTTCTGCAACCTGTCCTTCCTCCAGGAAAGCCCAATTCAACCAGGATCTGGATCGGTTTAGAGAGTCCATGTTTTTTTGCCGCTTCAGCGAGTTGATCCACGTTTTCGTTAGAATCGGCAAGCAGGTAAAAATCGAACTCTGGATCCTCCCTCAGTTCCAGACAGAGTTCCCTCAAATTCTGTTGACCAACAACCTGGTTGGCCATCAAAACTTTCTTGATTCCCCATTTCCTGCAAAGCCGCATCT
Organism: SAR324 cluster bacterium lautmerah10; assembly: GCA_001469005.2. Taxonomy (GTDB): domain Bacteria; phylum SAR324; class SAR324; order SAR324; family NAC60-12; genus UBA1014. The sequence continues at coordinate 14,086 of LNZD02000016.1, read as the reverse complement.
GGTGTACCGTTGCTACCGTAATGGCCCAGGCGCCATCTTCCAGTTGTCTGTGAAAAAGTTGGGGAGCCATGGTCGTTTTTCCATGGGGAGAAATTCTGGCACCAAATTTCTCTGCGAATAGTTGCATCCAACGACTGTTGTTCTCCATGACTGATTGCTTGAGAGTCGCCACCGGAAGGGGGAGGTCTCCGTTTAAGAGGTTCCAACCCTGATCTTGTATGCATGAAATTTTCTTGTCTCCTACCCCTTTCGGCCAACCTTTAAAATCCTGGTTTAACTCACTATGCTCTATCGGTTCTAGATCCATGGCCAAAGCTCCTTAAATTTTTTTTGTTTACAACCTATCTATTTTTTTAGGAACCTTTGCAAATGAAGAGGAATCTATCCAAATGCAGAAGCCTAAAAGAGAGTCATCTTGCTTGACATTAGTTGATGAGTCAATGACTGTATGATTTTCTTGATCAGTCAAATGGATCATCAAGAAATTTTCTTATAGAAAACACTTTTTTTAATGGAAACATATGAGAAAAGAACAGGAAATTGTTTTTCAAAATGAAAACCGTGAGCAACTGCTTGAGGGGAAAATAGACCGAAGGGAGTTCATGTCTAAAACCCTGACGGCAGGTCTGGGTTTGGCAGGTGTTGGGGTTGCTGCTAATTTTGGCAGCAATTCAGCTCAGGCTGGTAGTCATGGGAGGCCATTGACACCAACATTTTACCAATGGATTGAGGATCTCCACCCCAGTATTCCGAAGGTCAATTCAAAATTTCCCGGAGTCAATTATCAGATTGCGCCGGTTGAGGGCTTTGGGATCGAGCGTTTTGTGGCTGAGGCCAAGAAGCGTGAAAGTACCTGGGATGTTTATGTGGGTCAAACGCCCTTTGTTGAAATGACGGCAATGATTGAAGCAGACGTCATCGAACCCTGGGATAATTACATTCCAAAGGATGTCTTGGATGATATGATCCCATCCATTCGTGATGAATGTACGATCAACGGGAAATTGTATGGTTGGCCATTCTTATTGGATGTTGTAGGTTCCAGCTATCATTCAGGAATTACATCAAAAGCAGGCTTGCCCGATGATTCTCCCTCAACCTGGGGTGAGTATCTTGCTCGCTCCCAACAGGTTGTAGATAGTGGGGCAGCACAGTTTGGAGCAACCTTCGATGCACGAGGCTGGCGCTCCCTTGCACCTTTCACCCATAGTTTGAGTAGTGATTGTTATACCTCGGAAGGACTTTTTGATTTTACTGGAGATGCAGCTATTGAAGCATTGATGTTGATGAAAAACATCATGCGTGATTCAAATCCAGATATCCTTCTCGCCGGGACTTCAGACGGCGGTATGAATGGAACACCGGACGAGGTTGCCTTTGCCGCACAAAGAGTTGGGTACTACACAAAATACCAAAATGCTCCTTTGAGAATGGCACAGTATTGGGACAATCCTGATCAATTGAGATTGGGGCCATTGCCGAAGTTTGCAGGCGGTGAAGGGTCTACAGTATTCTGGACGACTGGTGCTGCGTTGTTCAAGCATGGAAAGAACAAGGAAAAGGCTGCAGAATACGTCAAGGCCTTGACGTATGACATGCAGATCTGGAAAGACTCGTTGGCCGGCACATCAACCGGACAACCGGGTCAATTACCTCCTTACAAATCAATTTATTCCAACTGGGCCTCCAACAAACCAGGATGGCTTCCTGATTTTGTAGGTCTTGTCAGGGGTCAACTTGATCAGGCTAAGTGTATTGACAATCATCTTTTTGGACTCCAACAGTTCATTATCGGACAGTCAGTCTGGGAGACGTATCTGAAAGGTGAAGAGAAAAATCCTCGTGTCGCAATGCAAAACGTTGTGGATGCGGTTCATGCAGAAATGAAGCGGGGATAATTGAGTACTTGAATGGGGAGATTCTTCTCCCCATTCCACCTGCCTTTTTCAATGGTTTCGAAGACTTTCAAACCATTGATGTTCATTCAATTTTTATGATTTCGTGACAAACGACACTGCACGTTCAATGGCGAGTGCCAAAAAAACAATCTTAGGTCTTGATCTCAACACCTGGGTGTTTTTATTACCCGCCTTATTGTTTTTTGCAGGATATCAATTATTCCCAATCGTTCGAGTCGTCTGGATCAGCTTTACAGATTTTAAGTACCTGACCAACGATCCTCCAAACTGGGTTGGTTTTGCTAATTATATCGAAGCGGTCAATGACCCTTTGATGTGGAAAAGTTTAGGGCGTGCGGCTTATTTTACAGTTCTGTTTCTTCCAGGGACCATTATCTTTCCCTTACTGTTGGCAGTTCTGGTCGATCGTGTTCGCAATGCCAAGGTGGCAACCGTTTATCGAGTCATACTATTAATTCCTGCAGTGATTCCAAGTACCTTGGTTTTTGTGCTTTGGAAGTGGATGTACAATTACCAGATTGGTCCGATCAATTATTTCCTAGTCGAGATAATGGAATGGTTCACCTACCGCAATGCACCTCAGTGGCTTGGAGGAACCGATCTAACACTTCCTTCCGTTGCAATCATGGAAATCTGGTGGGGCCTTGGTTATCACAGTATTTTCTTCTTGGCAGGGCTTGCTGCGATTCCTAAAGATCTTCCTGAAGCAGCACGGGTAGATGGAGCCAATGAGTGGCAGGTTTTCTGGTATGTCATAAGACCGCGTCTCCAGCCGATCATGATGATTCTGGTCGTTCTTCGGTTTGGAACAGCGATGGCAGTCATTGATGAGTATTTAATCTTTGGTGGTTTCAATAGGGCGCATCCAACCTATACCTGGACGGTTTTCATGTATGATCAGGCCTTTAAAACAGGCCTTTGGAGACAAGGCTTTGCGGCTTCAATTGGGATGGTTGGAGCAGTCGTGATGATGATTTTCGTAGCCTACCTGGTTTATATTTTTCGATCCAAAGACTAAGTCTTTACATGGCAGCATCTTCTTCTGAGACCAATCGTTACCTGAAGCAAAAGCAAAACCGCGTTCTGAGGTATGCGGTTCTTAGGCACAGTGTGATCATTTTCTTTCTGTTGACCATTTTGCTTCCCTTGACTTGGGTGTTGATGCTTTCCATCAAGTCATTGCCGGATTCGATGCGAGGAAATTTTTGGCCCAGGCGTTTTGACTTCAGTCATTATGGGTATGTTTTTGATAAGATAGAAACCCTACCTTACAACCTTTTTAACAGTATTTATGTTACTGGAGCGACGGTTTTAATTACGACCTTCTGTGCTGTTTTGGCAGGATATGCTTTGGTTCATCTCAAACCCCGGGGTGGACCTTTCATCGTGGCAATCTTTCTTTCCTCCCTTTATTTTCCAACCCGAGTGGTTTCCATCATAACGGTTTATGAAATCCAGGATTATTTAGGTCTGATCAACAGTACTTCAGGTTTAATCCTCCCCTACATTACCCTGAATCTTGCTATCAGCGTTTTGATCATGCGCAGTATTTTTCAATTGGTTCCGCATGAACTGATTGACGCGGCAAGAATCGATGGTGCGGGACCTTGGAGGACTTTGTGGGTGGTGGGTTTGCCGCTGGCTAAAAATGGGTTGGTGGTCGTCATTATCGTGAATTTTGTGACAGCATGGGGAGAGTACCTTCTTTGTGCAACACTTTCTAATGATCAGTTGGTGAGGACCATGCCGGTGGTTTTGGCTTCTGCTCATGGGGGCATGGGGCAATGGGCATGGCCCAGAATCGCTGCAGTCTATATCATCGTGGTACTCCCAGGAATCATCGCTTTTACTTTCGCCCAGCGTCTGTTTTTCAAAGGATTGATGGAAGGTGCCCTGAAAACCTAATTTCAGGCATGGATTCTAATTCCTTCAATTTTGATTTTTTGCATAGATTCCAAAACTCAAATGTCTTTTGATCCTGTCCGTATCGGAGTCATTGGAACAGGACGTTTTGGAATCCTTCATGCCAAAACCCTTTTAGGGCTTGCTGAGTCAGAACTCGTTGCATTGGTCGATTGTTCTGAAAAAGCATTAGCAGAATTGCCTGAGGAATTTTCAGGCATTCCAAAGTATTCTACGCCTGAAGATGCCCTTCGAAAATCTTCGGCAGAAGCCTGGGTGGTTTCCACGTCAACTGCGGATCATGTCCAGGTTGCCTCCATGCTTTTGGAACAGGATGCTCATGTTTTGCTGGAAAAACCCATTTCCGGAAACCTCCAGGAGGCTCTGAAACTATCACCACTGGTTTCTCAGACCCAAGCAAAATTGATGCTTGGGCACATTCTCCTGTTTAACAGCGAATTTCGGGCTCTCCAGTCTGAATGCCGTTCAAGAGGAGGATTTGAATATGCCACCTGTTACAGGATGAGACCTGCAAAACACGCGGATGATTATCCTGGAGAAACTCCTTTTCATTTAACGATGGTTCATGACCTTTATTGTCTCCAGGCCCTCGTAAACGGTAAAGAACCTACCCACATCAGTGCTCAGGCACATTACAATCAAAAGGGCTCGATGGATCTTGCTTTGGCACAATTAGGATGGCCTGATGGAAGTCTCGCCACATTCTCGGCAGGATTTCTAACTCCTGAAGCAATGTCAGCTGAAGGATTTGATCGGATGGAAATATTTGGGAAAAACTGGATGGCAAGGATGCATCCAAATCCCCGTCCACTTGAGGTGTGGGATGGAAACTATGTACCTCCGATGACCCTGGAAATCCTGACCGATTCCAACACAAATACTGGAATGTTGGCTGAAGAATTACGCTGTTTCTGTAAAGTGGTGAGAGATTTAGAACCGATACCGAAGGGAACCCGTTATCAGGATGGCATCCAGGTGATGCGCTGGCTCGACCGTTTGACAGAAGCTTCAGAAAACTCAGGAAAACTTAGCCAATCAGGATGATTGATTTTTCGAAGGCTGATGCCCACATTCATCTGTTTGAAGGAGGTTATCAGGGAGGATCACTGACATCACGTCCTGGTGTCGAGGTGGATGAACTGCTCTGCTATCAATCCCTGATGAAGGATCATCACATTGAAGCTGCTTTGGTCGTAGGTTTTGAAGGAGATGCCTTTTGTCGTCAAAATAATGATTTCCTCGCGGAATTGATTCCTTACCATCCTTGGATGTACGCCTTGGCATACTGTCATTTGGATCATCAAACTGATCAAATATCGCAGTTGGAAAACTGGAAAATGAAAGGTTTTCAAGGCATCAGCCTCTACTTACTCGAAGAATCGGATTACACGAAGCTATTGGCAATCCCGTTAGAATTTTGGGAGTGGTTGGTTCAGAATGATTGGTTGGTGAGTGTCAACTCTTTTGGAGCCCTTTGGGGACCCTGGAAAGTGGTTTTAAAAAAACAGCCATTGCTGAAAATGATTGTTTCTCACCTTGGACTTCCTGGAAGGCAGACCGAAATTCCCTCGAGAGAAGAAGTAAAATCTCTCATGAAACCCATTTCGGAACTTGCAGAGTTTTCGAATGTACATGTAAAACTCAGCGGATACTATGCACTGACTTCACCTGCCCATGATTTTCCCCACTCTTCCGCATGGCCACTGACAGAAGAATTGTTGGATCATTTTGGCCCAGACAGACTTTTATGGGGAAGTGATTTTTCTCCTAGTCTTGATTTTCTCTCTTTTCCTCAAACCTTTGAACTCTTCAATAAAATGCCTTTTTTTCGTGAGGAGAACATAAAGGCGATCCTGGGAGAGAATTTAATCAGGCTACTTCGCTTGGGGGAAAAATAAGGTTTCTTCAGGATTAAAGCAAATCTCCTTATTTTCCAATCATATCTTTGATCATTTTGAAACTTCCTGCCGTCAATCCTCCATCGACGGCAAGGGATGCCCCGTTCACGAAACCGGCTTCATCCGCGCTCAGAAAGGCCACCGCAGCAGCAATATCCTCAGGTCTTCCGACACGACCCACGGGGTACCAGCTTTTGACTTTTTCAAAGACATCAGGTCGTGCTTCTACCCTGTGTTTCCAAACCGGAGTTTCAACCGTGCCCGGCAGAACTACATTGCAGCGAATTCCTTTGGGTCCGTATTCAGTTGCGACAGTCTGGGTAAAAGAAATCAAACCTGCTTTTGCGGCACTGTAGGCAGGATTTCCCAGTGCCTGAATGCCGTTCACAGAGGAAATGTTGGTAACCACCCCTAGTCCACCTTCGACCATTTCTGGAAGAACCAGACGTGTGAGCATGTAGTGTGAAGTAAGGTTCAGAGCCAGGTCTGCGTTCCAGTTTTCAACGGTTGTTTCCTTATAGTTCTCACCAAATGCCCCACCTGCATTATTGATAAGGACATCAATGTGTCCGAGGATTTTTTTGGTTTCATGAAATCCCCGCTCAACCTCATCTTCGTTTGTCAGGTCAGCAGCAACAAAGAGACTTGAAGATTCTTGATTGGAAAGTTCCTGCTCGAATGCTTTTCCAGCTTCAATGTTCCTGTCGATGAAAACTAGGTCTGCTCCTTCCTCAACAAGTCTCTGACAGATGGCCTTTCCGATTCCAGATGCCCCTCCATTTTTTTCCAGTTGATCCACTGATCCGAGAAATCATTTTCAGAGATAGAATTTCCCAAGATTTTTCTTGGGTTATCAGATGCCCATGAAATAGCGTCGTCCAGGGAGAGGTCAAACCAATTGATGACATTTTGAAGGCATTGATCGAGGGTTACGGCAGAGCCTGCCGGGCGCCCGGTATCTGGAGATAAGGCAACGGGTTCTTGTTGACGCTCCAATGTCATCGGTCCCAAACCGTAAACTCCAGGAGATGCTGCTGCTGCAGAAGTTGCATCAGTGACAAGAATCGTTCGGTCCGGGCCTTTGGCGCGCAGGTAAAGCTGAAGTTGCTCCCTGGAGAGGTGGTAACCATCTGTGATGAAACTGGCACTGAGCCGATCTTCCGAAAGCTGAGCCAGGATGGGGTTATCATGTTTTGAAAGCATCCTAGCCGTTCCATTTCCCAGGTGCGTTGAAAGCAGAGCTCCACAGTCGGTGGCTTGACGGATCAATTCAATGCCTGCGGAGGTATGTCCCAGGGCAACGATGATTCCCTTTGAAGAAAGTTGTTCGATGAAAGACAAGGCACCTTCAATTTCCGGGGCAACGGTTACCAAGCGGATCATTCCTCCTGCAGCTTCCTGGAGTTGTTCAAAATAATCCAGGTCCGCTCTACGCATGACTTCAGCTGGATGGCATCCCCGAGAACCCTCTTCAGGCGAAAGGAAGGGGCCTTCGAGGTGATAGCCAATTACCATGGTTTGAGCCAATTCAGAATTTTGACGGCCCTTTTCCAGAGCCTGGAAACAGGATTTCAAATGGGTTTCTGATGCACTGATCAGAGTAGGCAGGCAGGAAGTAACTCCCGTAGCAAGCATCTTTTGGAGAGATTTCTCAAAATCCTCAGGGTCCAGATTTGAATTGTTGTAGTCGATGCCCCCGAAACCATTCACTTGAAGGTCCAACATGCCCTGGGTTTTTCGGGTTATTTCAGATTCGGACATGTTGAGCCAAAAAGAATTTCAGGATTTATTTAAGTTGGAGGGAGATGAATAAATTGGCTGATTGACTTGAATCAATCCAGTTTCTGCCAGTCGAGTTTATTCTGTTCCACCCATTTATAATGATCCTTGAAGGTTAATAAATACGCTGCTTCCTCATCAAGGACGATCGTTACCCTTCGGTGCATTTGAAGTATTGAAGCAGGACAACTGGCTGAAACCGGTCCTTCGATCATGTTACGAACTGCGTCTGCCTTTTTCGCGCCATTAGCCAACAGCAGGCAGTGACGTGTTTCCATAACCGTGGCAATCCCCATCGTTACAACGTGACGTGGAACATCCTCGGGGCGATCAAAATATACTGCATTATCACGCATGGTCTGTTCACTGAGAATCTTGACCCAGGTCCTGGAAGCCAGTGAACCGGTAGGTTCGTTGAAACCGATGTGCCCATTTGCTCCAATTCCCAATACCTGTAAATCGATTCCTCCGCTTTCTTTGATTTTCTGTTCATAATCCCTGCAAGCTTGACGCAGGTCTCCAGCACAACCATTTGGCAAATGAATATGCTCAGGGTCCATGTCCACCTGATCAAAAAGATGGGTGCGCATGTAATGGTGGTATGAACGTTCATCCTCAGGAGGAAGTCCTACATACTCATCGAGATTGAAACTGGTACAGTCCTGAAAACTCAGTTCACCGGCCTGGTACATGCGAATCATTTCACGATACAAACGCAAGGGTGTGCCTCCGGTCGCCAATCCCAGAACCGGGTTTGAGCGACTGCTAAGGATCTTCTTGACTAATCTGGATGCTACACGCGCGCCTTCTTCAGGTGTGTCACGAATCAGGATTTCCATTTACATCTTCTAGAAAAAGGAAACAGGAATTTATTAACGGAAGAAAATTAATTTAAAATATAATCAACAATATGAGTGATCCCATTACAGCATCTCAAATGCATCCCTGGTCCATTCCAGATTTTGCTGAGGTAGGAATCCGTAATTATAAAAAGAAATCCCATCCGGATTGAGGGTTTTGATTTTTTCAATGGAATCCAGTAATTGGGATTTGCTTTCCAGGTCAGGAGAAGCAGGACGGAGGACGAAATTCAGTTGAGTTTCTGTTCCAACCCGGTTTCGGACATCCCAGGCATCCTGAAAGATTTCTTCAGCACCTTTTTGATAAGCACAGGCATCAAAACCATCGAAAAGTGCCGCCATATTTTTGAGATCGGACCCTTCCACCCAGCATCCTGCCGTTGGCCTTTGAACGGTTGGAATCAGATTAAGTCTGACATCTCTGGGCAAGCTTTCACGGATCGAAGCAATCATTTTTGAGACGATCCCAGCTTGAGCCTGAATGTAAGCCAACAGATCTGGTTCCTGGATGAGGTCGGCCATCAACCACTGAACCGCCATGGAGTTTTCCGGATAGACTCCGGAACTGAAAAATCGCTCCAATTCCTTCTTGACCCATTTTTGTAACCCCTCGGCATTCACTCCTTCCTCTCTGACCTTGCTCTTGGTGGCATCCGAGAAACAGAGTGCGAGCAATGCTTCTACTTTCGGATTGAGCGGTACAAAGCCGAATTCATGATGGTATCCATGGGTAAAAGGAAGGTAACCGGGGGTTTCCAAGGTGATGCACTGGACGGCGTCATGGGAAGCCAGATCCAGACACAGGGCACGGAGGTAGTCCTGAACTTCATCAAATGCCGGACAGAGATTGTAAAAATAAGGATCTCCATAGGCATTCCGAACACAATATTCAGGATAGGCCTGACCTAGCGGAGTGTTGTGGGTACAGACGGTCCAGGCCTTGAGTTGAAGTCCATCATTCCATTTATCCCATTCCTTGAAAAAGTCGATTTCTTCCACCAATCGATTCGTTCTGGGTTGGATGGTTCCGTAATGCTTTGGATCGGGCCGAAAATAAACCGTTCCGTCATCAGGAAAGAAGATTTTACCGGAGGCGGCACGTGGCCTGGTAAATTTCCCTGCATGGTAACTCGATGCCAGGCAGATGGTATTGGCCCCTAAATCCTGAATTTTTCCAAGCGCGTTTTCCGGGCCTTCGGCAATCAAATCCCAGGCATAGACGAAGAATGCTTTTTCCATCAAAGCTCCCTTTCCTTCCAGATTTCTCCACCGACGACAACCTTTTCGGCAACCATTCTTTGTTTCCCGAGAAAGACTTCATCAGTAACATCCCGGTATTCGAACTGGCCATCTTCAATACTGATCACCACTGCGTCTCCGGGGCTTCCGACTTTGAGGGTCCCTAGTTCCGGTCTGCCGATCGATTTTGCCGGAGTTGAGGTAGATGCGCGGATGATTTCAACCAGCGGCATTCCCAGGCAAAGAAATTTGGACATGGTGACCAAAATGTCAAAAGCCGGACCATCGATACTGACCTGATGCACGTCACTGCTGATGGTGTCAGGAAGAAATTCTTTTTCCAGCATACTCCGACTGACCTTGAAGGAGAGTGATCCTGCGCCATGGCCGAGGTCGAAAAGAATCCCCCGTTCCCGAGCCCTTATGACAGCATCCCGGATGCTTCCTTTACCATCCAGAGCCGCATTCGGAAAAGGCCTGAAACAGTGGGTCCAGATGTCCCCGGGACGCATGAAATTGAGCACCTCGTCACGATCAGGAGGTGGAAAATCGACATGGGTCATCAAGGGCAGACCGGTTTCTTCGGCGACTTCCCGAGCGATCTGCAGGGGAGTCATGCCGGCATTGCCACTGGCATAGCGTCCGATTCTGACTTTAATGCCGACTACGCTTTGGGGAAATTCCCGGATGGCATCGACACATTCCCGGGCATCAAGAAGGCGGATGTCCTCGCATTCCGGAAAAATGTTTGGGGTGGTTTTACTGAAACCGCATATTCCGGCAAAGGAAATATTCATGAATCCCAGGATACGAAGCTTACTGGGGTCCGCGATGAATCGTTGAAAACCCGCGTAATTTCCTGCTCCTGCACTTCCTGCATCGACAAAGGTTGTGGTTCCACTTCTGGAAGTCAATGATTCTGCCTCGACACCTAACGCGGTTCCTCCCCAATAGACATGGGTATGAAGGTCGATCAGTCCTGGGGAGATGATTTTTCCTGAAACATCATGCACTTGTTTTGCTGGCATTGTTGCCAGCGAATCGGCAAGGGCAGAAACCTTACCGTCTTTAAAAGCTATGTCCTGAATTTCATCGAGTCCTGATTCCGGATCGATAATTCTGCCCCCTTTGAGCACTAAGTCTGCTTGTTCTGTCATAGGTTGAGATTGAAGAATGAAACCAATTTGAAGTCAGTAGTCATCTGCATAGCAGAATTTTTAAGACCGGGCATGTCAAGATCAATCGGTTAGCGAGGGAATCAGATCAACATTCTTGTAAAAATGTTCGAAAGGAAACTTCCAAATATTCACCAAAAAAGAAAACGGTTTTGAATTTCTTTAAGTGACTTCAATTGGCTCATCCAAAGAGAATGACTTATAACTTGATTGAGAACCTATGCTGTGAGATTTTTAGAGGCTAATATAAATATAAAAATTGATTAAACGGTTCCGGGAGCATTTATGACAGAAGTAATTGGAAATTATATCAAGGGCACTCAAATAACAACTACCCAGGGTGATTATCAGGATGTTTTCAATCCTGCTACTGGAAGTGTGAGCGCGCAAGTATGTATGTCCACAACCGAAGAGGTTGACCAGGCAGTAAATGTTGCAACCGAAGCCGCCAAGGACTGGGGACGAACACCATCACCGAAGAGAGCTCAAGTCATGTTTCGGTTCAAGAGACTGCTTGAAGAAAATTCAGATAAACTTGCCAGGATCATCAGCAGCGAACATGGGAAAACCCACGATGATGCCTTGGGTGAGGTGGTTCGAGGTCTGGAAGTGGTTGAGTTTGCCTGTGGGATACCTCAACTGATCAAAGGAACCTTCAGCGAACAGGTTGCTGATGGAATTGATGTCTATTCCTTTCCCCAACCTTTGGGCGTAGTAGCTGGAATCACTCCGTTTAATTTCCCTGCCATGGTTCCGATGTGGATGTATCCCAATGCTCTGGTCTGCGGAAATAGTTTTGTGCTCAAACCTTCGGAACGTGACCCCAGTGCTTCTTTGTTTATGGCAGAATTGCTGAAGCAGGCAGGACTTCCAGACGGTGTATTTAATGTGGTTCAGGGAGGAAAGGAAGCCGTTGACGCAATCCTGGACCATCCGGGAATCAGCGCAGTCAGTTTTGTCGGTTCCACCCCGATTGCAAAATACATATACACCCGGGCAACTTCTACCGGAAAGAGGGTCCAGGCATTAGGTGGAGCGAAGAATCATATGGTGGTTCTTCCGGATGCAGACATGCAACAGGTGACTGATGCTTTGATGGGCTCTGCTTTCGGTTCGGCTGGTGAACGATGCATGGCCATTTCAGTTGCTGTTCCCGTAGGTGATCAGGTTGCTGATGAGTTGATGGAACGAATGACCCCATTGGTGAAGGAGCTCCAGGTTGGTCCTCCGGATGATAAGAATGCTGCTATGGGAGCCTTGATCACGCGGGATAGTTTAAACCGGATTGAAGGTTTGATCCAAAGTGGAGTTGATCAGGGTGCAGAATTACTGGTGGACGGAAGAGGTTACAAAGTTCAAGGGTACGAGAATGGTTTTTTTCTTGGAGGGACACTTTTCGATAAGGTTCGTCCGGAAATGGAAATCTATAAAGAAGAAGTCTTCGGTCCCGTTCTTTCCACGGTTCGTGTGAATGACTACCAGGAAGCTCTGGATCTGATTCATAATAATCCCTACGGCAACGGAACTGCGATTTTTACCCGTGATGGTGATGCCGCCAGGGATTTTGTGAGCCGCATCGAAGTGGGGATGGTTGGAGTTAACGTGCCGATTCCGGTTCCTGTTGCCTTTCATAGTTTTGGCGGTTGGAAGCAGAGTCTTTTTGGAGATCATCATATCTATGGTCCGGAAACCATCCATTTCTATACCCGAATGAAAGCTGTCACCTCGAGGTGGCCGACAGGTATCAAATCTGGAGCGGTCTATAATTTCCCAACTCTCAACTAATCTTTTTCCATGGTTCATTCCAGGCTGGGGAGTGACTCATGAAGAGATATTTTTGTAATTGCTGATTCTCATTAACGTTTCCCATGAACTTTGTCACTCTTAAAGATCTCCTTCCTCTGGTTCCTGAGATCATCATCCTTTTCACCTCTTTTATCGTCATCCTGGTAGATCTTTTTGCTCCTAAAAAAAATCGGATGACGACTTTAGCCGTCACCTCACTGGTTGGAATCGGTCTGGCTCTCATTGCCGAATTCCAACTTTATGGCAGCAATCCTACTGGATTCTACGGGACGGTGGTCAGTGACCCATATTCGATTCTTTTCGAATCACTTTATTTGATCGTTGCTGGAGTGACGGTATTCATTTCCCTTCATTATATTGCAGAACAGGAGATGAATTATGGAGAGTACTATGTTCTGCTTCTAAGCGCATTGATGGGAATGATGGTAATGACTTCCAGTCTTGAAATGCTGGTGATCTTCATTGGTTTGGAAATCATGTCCATTTCGAGCTACATCCTGGTGGGCATGAAACGTCGTGTCGCAATGTCCAATGAAGCAGCACTGAAGTATTTGTTGCTAGGGGCATTTTCAACAGGATTTCTGCTTTATGGAATCTCCCTGCTCTATGGCGCGACGGGCACGACTTACCTGCCCGGAATCATTGAGTCTCTTCAGCAGGGACCTTTTTTCAGCAATCCCCTTGCGGTTGCTGGAGTGGGACTGGTCATCATTTCGATGAGTTTCAAAATCGCGATTGTGCCCTTTCATATGTGGACTCCGGATGTCTATACCGGTGCCCCGACACCTGTGACAGGTTTTCTCTCTGCAGCTGCCAAAGCAGCAGGTTTTGCAGTATTCCTCAGGGTCCTGTTGACGGGAATTCCTCTTGAATCCGAAAACTGGAAGAACCTGCTTTGGATCCTAGCTGTGCTTACAATGACGGTTGGGAACTTGATGGCGTTACGTCAAAACAGCGTCAAGCGGATGCTTGCATATTCTTCCATCGCCCATGCCGGATATGTCATGGTTGCCGCAGTGGCAGGATCAGCGGAAGCTCTCAGCGGAATTTTCTTTTATTCCTGTGCCTATGCGTTGATGGGGACCGGAGCTTTCGGAATTCTCACGATTCGTGATCTGGGTAAAGTTCCTCAGACCTATGATGATCTTGCTGGTTACGGCAAACGGTTTCCGCTTCCTGCTTTTATGATGACCCTCTTCATGCTTTCTCTAGTCGGACTCCCCCTCACCGGAGGGTTCATCGCCAAGCTTCAGATCTTCAGTGCTGCCCTGGATGAAGGATGGATCTGGCTTACGGTGATCGGAGTTTTAAACAGTGCACTATCGGTGTATTACTATCTGAGAGTCGTGGTTTTCATGTACATGCGTGAGGGAGCGATTCCTGAAGGTGTTTCGGAGGAAGACAATCAACTTCCAGGATTTGCCGTGGCAGGTTTAGCTGGGACTGCCGTTGCTGTGCTTTATCTTGGAATTTTCCCGGAAACGCTT
>LNZD02000015.1 GCA_001469005.2 SAR324 cluster bacterium lautmerah10 | reverse complement strand
GACTCCCGGAGGTTCTTCCAGCGGGACTTCCGCGGCGGTGGGAGCGGGGATGATCCCTGCAGGATTGGGCAACCAGGTGGTGGGTTCTGTCATCCGGCCCGCCTCCTACTGCGGAAACTTTGCCATTAAACCGACCATCGGTGCCCTGCACAACGGTGAAGGATTGAGCCTGAGCCAACTTCACCTCGGGGTCCATGCCGCGTCCCTTCCAGACATGTGGGCGGTTGCCTACCAGATCGCAAATCGTGCCGGGTCGGACCCGGGTTATCCGGGTTTGTATGGCCCGGAAAAAATCTGTGACCCGCAGAAACCCCGGCGTTTGATAGTGCTGAAAACCGAAGGCTGGGACGACTGTGATGAAAAAACGAAAGATGCATTCCTTGAACTGCTCGAATCCCTGAAGGCTCAAGGGGTAAAACTCATCCACCGCAGTGATGATAAATCCGTTGAACATTTCGAAACAAGCATTCTCGGCAGTGTCATTCTCTGCAGAATCATCTGTAGTTATGAAATGCGGTGGCTGCTTCGGAATTACCAGGCAACAGGGTTACTCAGTGAGGACCTCAAGCAGTGGCTTGATCTGGCAGAGGAAATGAGCCTGCAGGATTATCGGGAAGCATTGCAGAAACGGGACGAAATGCGGAAGGCCCTGCAAGCCTTGTCTCCTCTGGCGGAGGGGCTGATCACTCTTTCTTCCCCAGGCCCGGCTCCTTCGCTGGGACATCTTGTTGATTCAGGTGAACCCGAATTTGCTTACAAAACCGGCAACCCTTCCTTTAATGCCGCTACCTCAGCCCTGGGGTTACCCTGCATCACCCTGCCTCTACTGGGAATCGATGGAATGCCCACAGGAATTCAACTGATGGGTCAGCATCATACCGACTGGAATCTGACCGGTTATGCCTCCTGGATGATGCAAACCCTGAAACCGATCTCCGCCTGAGCATCCGGGTTTTAGGATTTTCCTGGAGTTCCCTTCCTTTCCATGCCCCTCTGGATTCCCATCACAATTGCCGCGGCGTTTTTCCAGAATCTGCGGTCTGCTCTGCAGAAACACCTCAAGGGGCAATTGAGTGATGTTGGTGCAACCACCACCCGATTTTTTTATGCATGGCCTCTTGCGATTCTTTATCTGGTCGGAATCCTTGAATATTCCGAAGCTTCCCTGCCGGGATTGAACACAGAGTTCTGGATTTTTCTGATCCTTGGATCGCTGTCCCAAATTTTCTTCACCTTTTTGCTGATATGGTTATTTTCGTTCAGGAACTTTGCGGTTGGCAATACGTTTTCCAAAACTGAAACTGCCCAGATTGCCCTCTTGGGTTTCATACTGCTGGGAGACCGTCTTAGTCTGACTGCGATTGTTGCGATCATCCTCAGTGTTTTCGGGGTTCTTATGCTTTCTGCAGGCAAGGCAGGATTGAGTTTTTCGAATCTCCTTCGGGATATCACCGAAAAAAGCACCCTGTTGGGCCTTGCCAGCGGATTTTTTCTTGGCGCTTCGGTGGTTCTTTTTCGTGGTGCATCACTGGCGTTGGAGGGAGAAAATAATTTTGTCAAAGCGGCCACATCGGTTGCTTTTTCCACCACTTTACAAACCCTTCTGCTTTGTCTCTATCTTCGATTCAGGGAACCCGGAGAGATCTCCAAATTGTTCCGGCATTGGAAAAAAGCCGGAATGGTTTCTCTGGTTTCAATCCTGGGTTCGATCGGCTGGTTTACTGCCTTTACCATCGAAAATGCATCCTATGTCAGAACCCTGGGGCAGGTTGAGCTGGTCTTCAGTTTGGTCTTTTCCATCCTGGTCTTTCGTGAAAAAGTAACTCGCCTGGAAATCGGAGGGATGGTTTTCATCATCGGAGGAATCGTCCTGCTTTTGTTCTTCCGAAGCGGGTGAAGTGTTTTTGAACAATTAAACTTTTTTTAACTTGGGCAAATCAATGAAAATCGGATTTATCGGATTAGGTAATGTTGGAGGAAAATTGGCGGGAAGCCTCCTCAGAAATGGTTTCGAACTCCATGTGCGGGACCTGGATCAAGACACCGCAAAACCGCTTTTGGATCAAGGTGCCATCTGGTGGGAATCCACCGGTTCGATGACTCGGGAGGTGGATGTGGTGATCACCTGCCTTCCAAGCCCTGAAGCTTCGGCGAAGGTAATGGAGGAGGCAGACGGGATTCTTGAAAATATGCGTCCCGGAATGATTTGGGCGGAAATGTCCACCACCGATGAAAAAGAGGTGAAACGGCTTGGGCAACGTGTTTCAGAGAAAGGAGGGGAGCCGATGGACTGCCCTGTATCCGGAGGATGTCATCGTGCGGCGACAGGAAACATATCAATTTTTGTCGGCTCTGAACGGAGTACTTTTGAGAGGGCCATACCTTTGTTTCAGGCGATGGGTCGTGACCAACTACCTCGCATCAGTGCATCTTGCCTCGCTCGGGGAAGCGTTGATGACGGCGAAAAAAGCAGGAATGGATCTCAACACGACCTATGAGGCAATCCGGATTTCTTCAGGAAATTCCTTTGTTCATGAAACCGAAAGTCAGGTTATTCTGAATGGAAGCAGGGACATTAATTTCACGATGGATCTGGTGGTCAAGGATGTCGGGATTTTCCAGGAAATTGCGGATCGCAACCAGGTTCCCCTGGAAATTTCACCGCTTCTGCTCGAAATCTTCAAAGATGGCCAAAAACGCTACGGTGACCGGGAATGGTCACCGAATATTGTCCGAAGGCTGGAAGAACGATGTGGTGAAAAACTGCTTGCTCCCGGGTTCCCGAGCGAAATCGAAGATGATGAACCCGAAGTAACAGGTGAAGAAGTGAAAGTCAGAAAATAACTGAGTTCATCATGCAGAGACTTCTGGAACTTGAAATGGAGTTACTGCATCAGTCATCCAGCAATCCTTATACTGCTCATTTTGCTGGAGTGAAAGCCTGAAGCGGTAACCGATTCTCTTACCGGTGGAAGTCGTCAGAATCACATCCTGAATTGCCATTCCGTTCTCGATAATCGGATCCATAAAATTCACATCAAGATGATTCAATAGATGTTTGTAGGATGGATTTTTTACCAAACGAATGAATCGCTCTAGGGGACCGGTGTAACGCCTATTGGAGGGGGAGGCGAAGCGGAAGGTGACTTCGATCCCCAGGTTTGATGCATCATTTTGCTGCATGGCTGTAAGCTGCATTTTAACTACATAAAAAGCAAAAATAATTTTTGTTTCATGTTCGTTCTCGAAAAGTTTAATTTTTAAACGATACGAGTCACATCCGGACCTGAGATCACCAGATCCTGGTATATTCTGATTAACTTAGAAGTTACCGGCCCTGCTTTTTCTTCTCCGATTTTTCTTCCATCGATCTCTCCGACGACAGCAATTTCTGTTGCCGTTCCGGTAAGGAAAACTTCATCCGCGACATAAAGGTCTCCCAGAGTCATTGGTCTTTCCGTAACAGAGTAGCCCTCCTCTTTCGCCAGTTGGATGACGGTGTGTCGGGTGATGCCGGGCAGTGCCGCCGTCAAAGTCGGGGTATGGATGCTTCCCCTGATGACGGCAAAGACATTGGCACCGGTGGTTTCCGCTATGCATCCTGTGCTGTCGAGCATGATCGCGTCATCCATGCCGGCACAGATGGCCTGGAGTTTGGCCAGAACATTATCGAGATAATTCAATGACTTGACCCTAGCATCCACCGAATGCGGTGCTTTGCGCTGGACACTGGAAGTGATGAGCCTTGCCGGTTTTTCTCCCAGCAACGGGGGAAAGGGATAGGCCATGATCACCAGTCCGGGCTGGACACAACTGACCGGGGAAACCCCTGGTTTCCCAATGCCTCGGGTGACCAGAACCCTGACGTGGGCATCCTGGAGTTGGTTACGTTTCAGGGTTTCCAGAACCACTTCACTCAATTCCTTTAAACCGTAAGGCAGGGTCATACCGATGGCCTTGGCAGATTCGAACAGTCTTTCCAAATGTGCATTCAGTTTGAAAACCCCGCCCTGATAAGCGCGGATCCCCTCAAAAATTCCATCTCCATAAAGCAGTCCGTGATCCCATACGGAAATTTTCGCGTCCTCCGCACGACAGAACGAACCGTTGACAAAAACTTCGAGTTGACTCAGATCTCCAAGCAGTTTCTGGTCTTGAAGGGCGAAATGGGCATCAAGCATGATGTGTCCTGTTTTTTAGATGAATGAAGATTTCAAACGGATAGTTCCGCAAGTTTTTCCAAATTAAATTCGACTCCATGACCCGGCCTATCGGGAGCAATGGCATTTCCATCACAAAGTTGGACCGGTTCCTGAATATAGCGGTCCAGTCCAAATCCATGGATTTCCAGGTAGGAACGGTTGGGCAATGCGGCCAGCAAATGGACCGTGAGATCATGTACCCCGTGAGAGGTAACCGGAAGATTAAAGGACTCGGCAAGATGAGCTATTTTCATGAAAACGGTGATTCCACCACAGTTGCTGACATCCGGTTCCGGGAAGGTGACTCCTCCGGCAGTGATCATCTGCTGGAATTCATAAAGTGAGTGCAGGTTTTCTCCAGTCGCAATCGGCTGCCCCCCTTCCCGGACGATCCGGGCATGTCCTGCAACATCATCTGGAATGCAGGGTTCTTCGATCCAGACCAGTTCGAATTCTGCCAAGGCTCGGCAGGCACGGATCGCCTGATCCACAGACCAGCCCATGTTGGCATCGGCCATCAAGGGAAAGTCTGATCCCAGGTGTCTCCTCATGGCTTTGACCCGTTTGAGATCCTCAGAAAGATGTTTCCTGCCGATTTTCATTTTGATTGCCCGGAAACCTTGTTCCAGGAATCCGTCAGCCTGTTTCAGCAATTGCTCATCGGTGAACTCAAGATCGATTCCGCCCGCGTAGCATGGAACGATCGGGTCATAACCCCCAAGAAATTTCCAAAGCGGCATCGAAACCTTGCAGCTTGCAAGGTCCCACAAGGCAATGTCCACCGCGGAAATGGCAAGGGAGACCGTACCTCCACGTCCTCCGTAATGAAGTCCCCACCACATCCGTTCCCAAAGTTTTTCAATGAAGGAGGGATCCTGACCCAGAAGCAGGGGTTTCAGGTAATGCTCTACCAAGACTCTTACTGCTTCACCTCCGCTTCCGACGGTATAGGTATAGCCGACGCCTTTTGAGCCTTCAGCATCTTCGATCTGAACCAGAATCAATTCAAAATGGGTCAGGTCTCCATGGGTACTGTCGGAAAGAACCACGGGAAGTGGAACCCTGTAGCATCCAGTTTCGATTTTTGAAATGACTGACATAACGATACTCAGTCGGAGCCCTGAGGAGCGGTGAGGAGGGATGCTACCTCATCAAAAACATCATCCGCCCATTGATTCAAGGTTTTGATGTCGGTGGAACCAATCGGGTGAGGCATCACCGCGAATGGGTAGCTTTTGAATCCATGGGCTACGGACATATTTTCCGCAGAACGGATAAAAGGTTCGGTACAGATCACCGCTGCCGGAGTTCCTAGTTTTTCGAACAAAATCCCATCGAGCAAACTGCTCGAACTGCAGGATCCTCAATCCCCAACCCCGGCAAGGACAAAGTTACATTTTTTTGCCAGTTTCTGGATTTCATCATCGGTGATCGGAAGCGATGCGGTAGGTTTTCTTGACCAGATGACTTCATTCACCTCGAACCTGGCTTTGAGTTGATCTGCCACCCTTTTTAGCACGGTATCGGAATTGGGTTTACTGTTGTCGATGATTCCCAGGATCCCTCCTTTGAGAGTCGTCTTCCTGGTCGCAGTCTTCAACACTTCAGGCGCCGGTTTGGAACTTGGATTGTAGACGGTAATGCTCATGTTATTGTTTTTTTGAAAAAGTTGGGGCCGATACACGATCAGCCAAGCTACCAGCCTCAGGTATCACAGGTGGCCTGATTCAGGGGTTTGGTCACTGAACGGCAATAATGGAGGCTCCCCCAGCCGGGAATACAGGCGGAAAACCTGCCGGCATCTCCTCCTCCTACAACCAGCAAAATGTCGTCAGGAGACTCTACGGCGTATATCTTGGTTTTCTCATCTTCGGGTTGAACCTCTTCTTCTAGGATTCCTCCGCGGATCAATTCTGCCCTGGTCCGAAATGCATGCTTCTGGAGAAATTCCTGGATCTTCTTTTTATCCCAGCCCTGGCTTTGACAGGTCTGATAGTGTTCCGGGCAAAGAACAACAGCCATTTCACTGTGTCCGTTGATGTTGAAGGTTCCCAAAGCAGCCATCCTGTCAGCGAGGGTTAAAAGGATACTCTCAGCTTTTTGGGCAGTATGGTTTTGGAATTGGTTCGGAGCTTCTCCTGCAAATACGGTGACGGTACTGGTTTCTTGAGAAAATCCCTTCTGAATATGCAAAGGCTGCCATTCCGTGGTTTCATTTTCCGCAATGCAGTAACTGAATTTTCCACCGTGCCCAAGGGTTGAACGGTCGAACTCCCTGGTTCCGCCTGCATTCATGAGTATCAGTCGAATTGCTCTTCCGATGGTGGAGTTGGATCGTACCCCTGGTCCGAACAGGTTCTGGCCATGATTCAAACCGATGGATTTGGCAACAGGTCCGTTAACGATGATCAGGATCGCAGGTCCGTGTGTACTTGCAGAAGGTCCATGCAGACCAAAAGCCGGATCGCTGATGGCGGATAATGCGGTTACCACCACAGGGAAATACTCCGGAAGGCATCCTGCCATCACCGCATTGATGGCTGCCACTTCGAGGGTAAAAACAGAGCCTCTTTCCGGAATCGTACCGATGATGGTTTGCGGATCCATCGGCACAGTCTCAAGCATGGTTTCGATTTTATCTTTCGTCGGGGGAACAACCGGGAGTCCATCGGTCCATTCGTTTTGAAAAAACAATTCCTGAACCGCCAGGGCATCTTCGACCTCGATGCTTTGCTGCTGAAGGGTTCCTTGCATCCTTAAATTAATTTTCTTGTTATTGTGCGACCCAGCCGCCGTCGACCGGCAAAGTATGTCCAGTGATCATTGATGAGGCATCGCTGGCAAGAAAGAGAATGGCATCTGCAACTTCGGACGCTTCCACCAGTCTACCCATCGGGGTTCGTTCAAGTAGTTTTTGTTCCATTCCAGGTTCTTCCAGAAGCCCTTGAGTGAGAGGAGTTCTGAGAAAAGCAGGAGCGACTGCATTCACGCGGATACCTAGTTTTGCCCAGTCCAGTGCCAGAGTTCTGGTCAGGTTGACCACTCCGCCCTTACTGGTCTGATAAGCAGGATTGGGATAGATTCCTCCACCGACGAGTCCCATGATCGATGCAACATTAACAATGCTTCCGCTTCCCTGTTCGAGCATCGACCCTGCGGCTTCCCGGGAACAGAGAAAGCACCCGGTCAGGTTAACATCCATCACTTTCTGCCAAAGTTTGAGGGGAAGTTCGGTGGCATCCATGCGTGCACCCGTTCCAGCGCTGTTGACCAGGACATCAATCGAACCATGGGTTTTACGAACGACATTGAAAACATTGATGATCGAGTCTTCATCAGAAACATCCATTTCAAGGCTTTCGAGTTCAAAGCCTTTGTCTCCCATGGACTGAACAGCTTTGCGGGACTCGTCCCGGTTGAGATCTCCAATGACCACCTTTGCCCCGGCTTCCAAAAATCTTTGGGCGGCAGCGTGTCCGATACCACTTGCCCCGCCGGTCACTAATGCTGTTCGATCAGTCAAAGAAAACTGTTCCATGATATTTAAATCGATGATGAGGATTCGGTTTGAATCTTTCTTTGCGTTCCAGATGATGCTGAATATAATCAGATCCGTGATGAAATACCAGCAATCGAAACAAGAAAAGTGAATTCGCCATGATACCTGAAAGAGGATTTCCCCAAATCGAGTTTGAACAACGACTCGAAAAAGCCCAAAGGTTGATGTCCGAAAAAGACCTCGATGTTATGTTTTTTTGTACAGAAGCAGAAGTGCGTTATTTCACAGGTTTTTTGACTCAGTTCTGGCAGAGCCCGACCCGGCCTTGGTTTCTCTGCCTGCCCCGCAAAGGAAATCCGGTGGCAGTGATCCCGGAAATTGGGGCGGACTGTATGGAACGGACCTGGATTGAAGATATTAGAACCTGGAGTTCTCCGCATCCCGATGATGATGGAATCAGCTTGCTTCAAGAAACTCTCGAGGAGTTGTCCGGAGGTTCCAAAAAGATTGGTTTGCCCATGGGGCCCGAATCCACTCTCCGGATGCCCTTTCAGGATTTCAAGATGCTCCAGGAACGTTTGAAAGGTTATGAATTTAATGATGCGACACCCTTAATCCAAAAATTAAGAATGGTCAAATCAGAGCTGGAAATCGAAAAGATTTCCCATGTCTGTCAACTTGTTTCCCATGTTTTTGAAACACTTCCGGAATGGCTTTTGGAAGAGCAAACGGAAATCGATGTCTTCCGGCGTTTCAAAATCGAATGCCTCAAGGAGGGTGTGGATGACGTTTCCTACCTTGTCGGCGGGGCTGGTATGGGAGGATATTCGGATATCATCTCACCTCCGAAGGATAAAAATTTGATTTCCGGTGATGTCCTGATTCTAGACACAGGCTGTACTTTCGACGGATATTTTTGTGATTTCGACCGGAACTATGCCCTCCAAAAAGCAGATGATGATGTCCGAAATGCCTACCGGGTGGTTTATCAGGCCACCGATGCGGGTCTTGAAGCTGCAGTTCCAGGAAATACAGCTGCGGATGTTTTCAGAGCTATGAATCGTGTCTTGGAGACCAACGGAGCAAAAGGAGGTCAAGTCGGGCGGATGGGGCATGGACTCGGCATGCAACTGACCGAGTGGCCTTCAAATGCGGTATTTGATAATACGGTTCTAGAAAATGGAATGGTGCTGACATTAGAACCCGGGATGCAGTTCGGAGAGAACAAAATCATGGTCCACGAAGAAAATCTGGTCATTCGTGAAGAAGGTCCTCAACTTTTAACCCGAAGGGCTCCTGAAGAACTTCCAGTGATAAGTTGATGCTGGGATTTGCTAATGGATAAATGACCGAAGGATTAAAAGGAATGATCTAGAAATGGATGGTCATGACATCGCCATCTAGAGTGGTACAAAGTTATATTCTTTTTTGTGTATTTTCATACATTTTTTCAAACCCACTGGAAGCCACGGTCTTGCCGAGGGAACTTTTCGGCCAGAAACTTGGAAATACTATTTCCCGGGAAGGTATTACCGAAATCCTAAAAGCTCCGGATGGGAGTAGACTTTTCGGGTTTGAACCGTCACGAAGGGAGTTTCCGGTTTCGGTATTCAATCATCATTTCCTTCAGATCACTCCGCTTACAGGAAAAATCATATCGATCTGGGCCACAAGCAAATATCAGGTTGCTGACGAATGTTCAGAAGCTCAAAAGATGTTGGTATTGATGATTCGTGAGACCTTTTCCCTGGATGAAACCGCCAGGCAATTTCATCGAGGATTGGTCAAGCAAAACCTGGTGATGGCGGCTGCATGCATGGGGGAGGGAAAAGACCTTCTGGTCTTCAGCCTGACCGATATGGAGTTGCTGCAAAAATCTAACAGGGAAAGAGGAGAAATTCTCAAAAAACGAAGAAAACGATTTCAGAAAGCAAACCGTTAAAAAGCCTAGAGCAAAACCGGATCGGGATGCATTTCCAGGTGAAGTCCCTTTCCTGAATAAGGATGCTGAAGAGCAACCTCCTCATTCAGCTCAATCCCCAGTCCTGGTTCTGAAGGGGGGATGACATAACCCTCCTCCCATTGGATCGGTTTTTTCAGGATTTTCGCGTGAAATCCATCCCACTTTTCGATTCCTTCCTGAATGAGGAAATTGGGGCTGCAGGCATCTAGGTGGATATTCGCGGCACCCTCGACGGGACCGCAATAAAGGTGGGGTGCAATCAAGGCGTAATGAGCTTCCGCCATACCTGCGATTTTTTTTGCCTCCAACAAGCCACCGACCCGGCCAAGCGCCATCTGAAGGATTCCTGCTGCCTGTTTTTGAAGCACCTGGGCGAATTCATATTTGGTTGCAAGCCGTTCCCCGGTGGCGACTGGGATGGATGTTGATTCGGCAACACGCTTCATTGCCTCCAGGTTTTCCGGTGGAACCGGTTCTTCGAACCAAAGCGGATCATAGGGTTCGATTTTTTTTGCAAGACGGATCGCACTTTCTGGTGTCATCTGCCCATGGGTGCCGAACAGAAGGTCACATCGATTCCCCACCGCTTCTCGGATTTGTCGCACAAAACGTTCAGCTCTGTCCATCGATTCCAGTGAAAGCATTCTGGGGTCATAAACTGAATAAGGACCGACCGGATCAAATTTTAACGCAGTAAAACCCTGGTCGGCATATTTGGCAGCAGCTTCTGCAGCAAGGTCAGGATCATTATAGACGTTCCGTTTTTCGTCTGCTTCGGGATAGTTATAGAGTCGATCCTCATCGTGATGATCCGGATAGAGGTAAGTATAGGTTCGCAGTTTAGGATGGACCAACCCTCCCAGAAGTTCATAAACCGGCTTTTCCAATGCCTTCCCGTTGATGTCCCAGCAGGCAGTTTCGATTCCACTCAGAATTCCCATCAATGAAAGATCAGAACGTTGGCTGTAACCGCTTGAATAAACCCTTCGCCACAGTTGTTCTATTTTGAAAGGATCGTGACCAATGACGTACCGTTCACAGATGTCGGAAATCATTTTTTCCACCACGCTTGGATGAAATGGCAGGGAATAGACTTCCCCGATGCCTTCAATCTTGGAATCAGTAATCAGTTTGACAAAAGTCCAATAAGCCCCGCCGTAATGCGGAGGAGGATTCTCAACCACAAAAACACGGTATTCCTTAATTTTCATTACGGAATGATAATTATGAAAATTTTTTTAGAAGCTTTGGTGCAGAAGAAAAGATCATGAACCCGCTAATGTTCATGAATCCCGTATTCCTTCAAATCATCGAGGTAGGCGCCGATGAATTCAACTTTCAAATCACCTTCAAGTGGAATCTCTCCGTTTTGTTTAATCATTTTTGAATCATCCTTCATCAGCCGGCTGACTTCAAAATGAATTTCTCCAGGCTTAAAAGTGATTCTCAACTGACATGCATTGACAAAATCGGCCTGAACCGGTGTTTCATCATGAATGTTCCAGATGTCGTCCCTTTTGTCATAGGACACGGTAGGCGCAATTCCTCTGCTGCAGATCTCGCGTAAAACCTGGAGAAAACGGATTAAATAATCTTTGTGGTTGGCCATTTTTCAGTTTNCCTCCACGTGNGGTGNCTTAAAGTGACGAGTCATGGACTTAAAATGTGTAGCCTCCATTCAGACCAATGGAAATACCACTGCTGATTTTAAAGTAAGCTCCTGCGAAATAAGAACCGAATCGCATTGAATAAGGAATAGCTGCTTGAAACCCAAGATTGGGGCCGTAACGCAGTTGAGGTAGAAATTCACC
This sequence comes from SAR324 cluster bacterium lautmerah10, assembly GCA_001469005.2. Classification (GTDB taxonomy): domain Bacteria; phylum SAR324; class SAR324; order SAR324; family NAC60-12; genus UBA1014. The sequence goes on along the minus strand of LNZD02000015.1, from coordinate 26,468 downwards.
AATGCCTTCAAACTCAAAATGATATCCTCCTAGTAGAAATAGATCTCCAAAAGCAGGTGAGCCGTCAAGTTGGTAAAGTCCACTACCAAGAGCGATGCGGTTATTCAAAAGATACTGATAGTAAACATCCAAAACTCCGCTGTCACTGCTGAGTATTCCAAGTGGTCCATATTCCAAGTGGAAAGAATCTGTGCCGGATCCCCCAAAAAACAGATCCGATTTGTCATGGGATTTTCTCCTTCCAAAGTTGGCTGGCATATCAGGTTTCTTCCCTTCACATACCCATTCTATGTATTTTTTTGCGGTTTCCTCAGAGACCATTTTTTCAAGATTATTGATCTCTCTATAACTGCATCCGATTCGGGCTTCAGATTTTTTGGTCCACACGGTCAATGAAACAATGCCGATTGCCAAATAAGTTATCAGGGAGAGAAATGATTGAAACCGCATAGAATGTTTCGAAAGTTGAAAATAGATTGAAGTAGAATCTATTTTTTGAAAAACGCTTAAACTCGCCAATCCGCGAACATGCGAGCTTTAAGCCAAAATGAAAGGTTTATTTATGAAGAACCCATTTCTTTAACACTACCATCTTCCTCATTGAATTTTTCTCAAAATCCTATCAAGAGAAGATCATTGGTGATGAGAGCAAAAATCCAGAACTATTATTGATCCTGGACCTTGGTGTTAAAGGATTCAAGCAAGAGAGGGATAATACACCCGCTATATTCAATTTCGCCTGAAGGAACCTGGGTGTTGCAGAGAATTGCTCCAGATAAATCAGCCTTTGACAAATCTGCTCCCCGAAGGTTGGCAGACTGCAGGTTTGCATTCTTCAAATTGGCGCCTTTAAGAATTGATAGAGCCAAATCAGAGACACTAAGGTTGGTGCTTCCAAGATCGGCACCTTGCAGATTTGCCCCCAACAATTTGACTGCGCGAAGGTCTGAGGAACGCAGATTGGCTACTTCAAGTTCCGCCATGGTCAGGTCTGCACCATTGAGATACGCTCCTTCGAGATCCGCACCGCGTAAATTAGCTCCTCGGAGGTTTGCTCCTTCGAGATGTGCTCCTCGGAGACTGGCTCCACTCAAATCAGCACCTTGCAGGTTGGCCTCCTGGAGTTCCGCCTGGTTCAGAAGGCTTTCCGAAAGCATCACGTTGTTCAGTTGAGCTTTGCGGAGGTCATGTTTGTTGAGATTACACCTGATACATTCTTTTTTGATAAAAAGTCGGTTTTCCCAATCCGGTTCTGATGCATGAGTGGTGAAAATCCCGGAATGCATCAATAGAATCAGGAAACTGAAAAAAACAAAATGGTTCATACTTCGATATTCTGAAGAAATTAATCTCTAAAATAATTCTTCCCAAAAAAAAGAGCCAGAATGTTTTTTAACTTGGAATTTTCAATAGAGTTGTAGGGATTTTCCCAATTTGTTTAAATTTCAAGAATTATCTGAACTACTGCCATCTCTGAAGTTGGTCTCTCAGATCAATGTTGAATAATTCTCCACAGATCAGCTATGGGTTTTCAATTTTCCTTGGTTGGTGGAAGCACTTGTTCCAGAGAAATAAAACATTGCGATAAAAGGTGGAATTTTTTAAATCATTTTTCGTGATTTAAAGGTTTAAATCTGTCAATATAATTTGTTTATCTAATTTTCTTAATCAGTTGATCTCATACCTTGCATGTCTAAAAAAAAGGGGAAAACCAAAAAATCGGGTATGGAAAAACGCCGTCAAGACAAACGGCACCGGAAGATGGTCAAGCGAAAAAAACTAATGAACCATCGCAGTCCAACCCAGATCACCTCTCCCCACCAGCTTGAAAAATTATTAAAAACACTGCCGAACCTTGCCTTCGACCCAATGCTCCTCGACCTTTATCTGGATGAGAAGATGATGAAGGAATTGATTGAAGAGGGCCTAGAGGAACCACAAATTCTGAGTCGACTCCTAACGCCAGAATTTTTAAAGGAACTCGAGGGGCGTTTGGAAGATGTGGAGGATTCAGCCGTTCCCCAATCTCCCAAGGCATTGTTGGCGAAAGCATCCAGACATCAGTTACAGAATAGTGAAGAAATTCCTTATCTGTCCAATCCACTTCTGTTCGCCTTTTTTCTGAAAACCCGCGCCAAGGCAGAGGGGAACCCGATGAAACTGGCAGATTTACCGAATGCAATCAGGGAATTTGAAGAACGCAATTCGGAGTGGATTGCTGAGGCTTCAGAAAATCCTGAATTACTGAAAAACGAGGTGGAAGAAGACGCTGAGACCCAGGTTGAAGATTCTGGACAAGAACCATTTCCCGAGGATTTGATGCAGGAATTGGAAAAGGAATATGAAAATCTTCCGCAACAACGCGCTGATAGGATGCGTGAAGACCTGGAACTGTTCCTTGAGGATTTTAGCCCCTCAACGAAGTTTGATCAGTGGACGACTTCCATGATCGATGACTTTTTCATGAAATGGTTTGTTGAGCATGCCAATCCAACGGATGAGGACAAACAAAGCATGCGGGAAACAATGTTGCATTTCCTCCAGTTTATGCGGGAACGTAAAATACTTGCGGAGGATTTTTCTCCAAAAAGTTTGCTGTAACCCGATTTGACTTCACCGGAAACGGAAGATTCACTCAGTTAGTTTCCGGTACTTTTGGTTTTCACTTCAGCCAAAGAAGCGCTTATGTCATCCAACAGAAACAAGAACCAAAGTTTGTGTAAGCCTTTCGGTCTTAATAATTCAAATTTGTTTTTAACACTGCTGGCTTTTTTGATTTTCAGTGGATGTGGAAAAAGCCCGGAACCCCGTAAGAGGCAGGGGACTCTGGACACCCCTGCACACCATGCTCTAAGAGGCCAGGACCTGTTAAAACAGAAGCGATGGAATGCAGCAGAAAAACAGTTCGACTCAGCTCTTGAACTCAACCCTGAATTTGCACCGGCACTTTCCGGGAAAGCCCTGGTGAAAGCACATCAATCTGGCCAACCCGGCCGAAAATCGGAAAGGGTCGAAGCACTTCGGGAAGAATCCCGGGATCTTTTGAAAGAATCCTTGATCCATGCGGAAAGTCCGGAACACCAGATACGGGTCCGAATCGACGCGGTTCAGGTCGAAACCCAATTGAAGGAAGATGATTGGCTGGAGCAGGCTGGTGACCATTATGGGGAAGCCCTGGAGTTGGTGGAAGATCAACCTGCATTGCGAAAACGACTTCCTGAACTGAATTTTTACATGGGTGAAGCGTATCTGACCGCCAGGGCTTTTGCAGACGCATCAGGACATTATGCAAAGGTGTTGGAGCTCAATCAGAGTTTTACCCGGGAAGCAGACCGGCAGCAGACCCTGGTCCAGAAAATCGTGCGTGCCCAACCGGGAAGTCCTTATGCCAAGGAAGTCGCTCTGGTTGCAGAAATTTCACGTGCAGATCTATCCGCACTGCTGATCGAGGAATTTCAACCGGAAAATCTCTATATGCGTGGAGCGAAAATGGATGCCTCCGGGAAAAAATTTAAATCTCCTGTAAAAAAATTCAAAACCAGCCAAACCGAGAAAATGGCTGAAGCAACAGATATTGAAGATCACCCACTGCGTGCTGATATTGAACTGGTGCTCCAACTCAAGGTGCGTGGACTGGAAGCCAATCCGCAGCATCTGTTTTTTCCCAACAGACGGATCACCCGTGCTGAATATGCGCTGATGCTGGAGGACATCCTGATCAAAGTCACCCAAGATAAGGGACTTTCCACAAAGTTCCTCGGTGACCGTTCACCCTGGTCCGATGTGCGTAGCGATGCTTATTACTATAATGCTGCAAGAACATTGACCTCCCGTGGCATCCTTGAGGTTCGAAACGCAGTCAGGGGAGAATTCGGTCCTGATGATCCGGTTCATGGATCAGATGTCTTGCTCAGCCTTCGGTTGTTGAAGGATGAACTCAAGAGTTATGTCCGCGGTTCCTGAATCTTCGTCTGAGGAAAATCCAGAGCATCTTCTGGTGCTGGATGATGAAAAAAGCATCCGCTGGGTACTCGAACGGACTCTGACTCAATCCGGCTATCGTGTGCATCTGGCTACTGACGCAAGCGAAGCCCATCATTTGTTGAACCAGTATCCCATCCGTTTGGCATTGGTTGATATCAACCTTCCGGACCAGGACGGCATCAGCTTTACCCAAAACGTATCCACACAGTTTCCTAAGTTGATGACGATTGTCATGACAGGTCAGGGGACGATGCACAATACCATCGAAGCCATGAAGGCCGGCGCTTTCGAATTCGTTACCAAACCTTTTGATATCCTCCAGATTGAAGAACTGGTCCGGCAGGCGCTCAAGGTTCGTCATGCCGAGAAACGCGATAGTTCCGACTTGAAGAGCAGTTCAGAAGAACTCCTTGTGGGACAAGGTCAAAAGATGAGGGAATTGTTCAAATCGATCGGTCGTGTTGCATCAACCGAACTCACGGTGCTTATTCAAGGAGAAAGTGGAACTGGAAAAGAACTGATCGCGAAAACCATCCACCAGCATTCAAATCGTTCCAGGGGTCCTTTTGTGGCGATCAACTGTGCGGCCATTCCTTCTGAACTGCTTGAATCAGAATTGTTCGGTCATGAAAAAGGAGCCTTTACCGGCGCGGTTGAACGCAAAAGAGGAAAACTTGAACAGGCTGGAAACGGGACACTTTTTCTGGATGAAATTGGAGACATGCCTCTCAAACTCCAATCCAAATTGCTTCGGGTTCTGCAGGAACGTCAGTTTGAGAGAATTGGGGGACAGGAACTGCTGACCACCAACATGCGTGTGATTGCTGCGACTCATCGTGACCTCGAGCAACTGATGCAACAGGAACAATTTCGAACGGATCTCTATTACCGCCTCAATGTTTTCCCTTTATCCATTCCGCCCTTGCGAGAGCGTGTCGAAGACCTGCCTTTGTTGGTCGAACATTTCCTCAAGAGAGGAGCCAGGGAAATGGCTGTCGGAAGCAAATCTCTTTCCCCCGAAGCGATGGACGCGCTGAAGCGCTATCCTTGGCCGGGAAATGTGAGGGAACTGGAAAACACCCTGAAAAGTTTGATGATCACCAATGTCAGCAACTTCATCAGCCTTGATTCCTTTCCGGGACACTTGATGAAAAAAGGGAAGCCTGTTCAGGAATCGGGAAATCTTGAAGAATGGATCGAAGATAAAATTGCACCTCTCGTACGGGAAGGCATTACCAAAAATACCGACAGCCTGATGCAAGAGGTTTTGCAGAAGGTGGAACGTCCATTGTTGAAACTACTGCTTGAGGAAACAGGCTGGAATCAGCAGAAAACTTCCAAACTTCTTGGGATCAACCGAAATACCCTCAGAAAAAAAATCGAAACTCTGAGAATCCGAAGAAAGGTGGTGCTTGATGCCTGAATCCTCATTAGGAGACATAAATTCGAAAACAGCATCTTGCATTTTTCCCGAACTTTATAAACTGCTCGAAAAGCGAAAGGAAGAGGGACAGGTCGACCATTCTTATACTGCGAATTTGATGGAGAAGGGACTTGATGCTTTGCTCAAGAAAATTGGTGAGGAATCGACTGAGGTGGTCATCGCTGCAAAAAACCGGGATCATCAGGAACAGGTTCATGAAATCGCCGACCTCTGCTATCATCTTCTGGTATTGATGGTTTATCATAACATTTCCCTTGAGGATATTCATACTGAGCTTCAGAGGAGGCTTAATGTTTCGGGGATTGAGGAAAAAAAATCACGAGCAAAGAATTGAGGAACTTCTCTTTTGAAAACCCGTCCCGTCAAGTTATACAAGCATTAAGATTTCATATTAAAACATAACTATCTCATTCAATTTCTGGAGGATGATTGGAAAAAACGGCAAAGAAAGTGACAAAAACTCCTGAGAGTAAACCCATAAAACCCCATCCGGTTTTCAAATCGTTTGAAAGATTTGGAATTTCATTTTCAAATCATTTGCTTTGTTCTCCTTTCATGGAACATCAGGCAGACCGGAAGGGGAAGGTGACTCCCGCATTGATCCGTCATTATGTCAGCATGATTCAACAAGGAGTGGGTGCAGTGATTGTTGAAAGTGCCTATGTTTCACAACAGGGACGAAACAATTTGCATCAACTTGGAATTTCTGAAGAGGAACATTTGGAAGGTCTTACCCAACTGGTAAAGGCCGTGAAAAAAGAGGGAGGGGCGATTGGAATAAGCCTCACTCATGCTGGTGCAAAAACTTCGGAGTTTATTTGCGGAGAACAACCTGTCAGTCCGTCGCCTTGTAACTTTGGACGTGATTTCGATACCAGCCGGGAGTTCGATATTGGAGACCGGGAAGAAATTATCCTGCATTTTGTCCATGCAGCGGAACGCGCTCAGGAGGTGGGGATGGATTTCATTGAAATTCACGGGACTGATCAGCATCTACTGGATCAATGTTTTTCCCTTAAATTCAACAATCGTGAAGATGAATTCGGTCCCTCCAGCCTCGAAGACCGGATGCGTTTGCCGATGGAAATCGTTCATGCAATCAAACAACGAGATTCCATCAGCCTGCCGATCAGTTATCAGTTTTCCATTCATGAGAAATTGGAAGATGGATTCAATTCTGATGAATTGCAGCAGTTGATCAAAATGCTGGAAAAGAATGGGATCGATTTCTTTCATCCTATGCCTCCACATATCCTCAATCGGGTTTTCGATGAGGATGAGAATCTGCTGGAATGGATTTCAAAATTCACTAAAAAACCGATCATTGCTGAGGGAAATATCAAATCCCCGATGGTGCTCAAGGACATTTCCATGCTCCGTCTTGCAGACTGGTACGTGATGGAACGGAGTATCTATGCGCGCCCTCAGTGGTTCCAGTTTCTCAAACGTAAACTTGTATCCTGAGCCGATAGATCGATGAAACGTTCCATCGTTGAAACCAAGAAAGCACCACCTCCAGTAGGGCCTTATTCCCAGGCGATTCAGGCAGGAAACATGGTTTTTGTTTCAGGTCAAATCGCACTTCATCCTGAAACCAATGAGATCCCTGAAGACTTCACCGCTCAATGCCATCAGGTTTTAAAAAACCTCCAAGCGATTTTGGAAGCTTCAGGATCTTCCCTGGAACACACCGTGAAGGTCATGATTTATATGACCGATATCGACCGTTTCAATGAGTTGAATGAAATCTACGCTGGTTATTTGGGATCAGCCAAGCCTGCCCGGGCCTGTGTGGAAGTCAGCAGACTGCCCAAAGGAGTTTTGGTTGAAATGGATGCTGTTGCCCTGATTGGAGAATGATGTTGATTTGGAACTGCCGGGATAGAAAATTCACTTTTTTTAAGGAGCCTTTCATTGCCAGAAGCTGAAAAATTCGGGGTCGCTATTGCAGGGTTGGGAACGGTCGGAAGCGGAGTGGCTCAAATTCTATCGGAGTCTCGAAGTGGTGAACAGGGGTTGTTCCTGAAATCGATTCTGGAACGTGAGCCTGAAAAGGGTCCTGCAAGTGAGTGGTTCCAAAAAATTCCGGAAGCCTTTGTAAAGAACCAGGAAGCCATTCTTGAAGATCCTGAGATTCGGGTAATTGTCGAAACCATTGGCGGTACAGGTTTCGCGAGAGAATTCACGCTGGAGGCGTTGAAACGTGGAAAACATGTGGTGACGGCAAACAAAGACCTCATCGCAAGCCATGGTTCTGAACTCTGTGAGATGGCTCAAAGCCAGGACCGGCATTATCTTTTCGAAGCTGCTGTTGCCGGGGCAATTCCTGTTTTGCGTTTGTTAAGGGAGTACTTTCAAACTCGAGATATTCTTGAGTTAGAAGGAATCCTGAATGGAACGACCAATTACATTCTCAGTGAAATGGAAAGCCGAAGCCTGGGCTTTGAAGAGACTTTGAAGAAGGCTCAGGAACTTGGATTTGCAGAACAGGACCCGACCAACGATATCAAGGGTTTTGATGCCCGTTATAAATTGGTGATTCTTATTTATCTCATTTCTGGAAAATGGATTTCACCCTCAGAGATTTACCTGGAAGGCATTGACCAACTGGAACTTCCTGACTTTGAATATGCATCGAGGATGGGGCGCAGCATCAAACTGATCGCTCATATGCAAAGAATTGAAGAAGATGGAAAAAGTCTTCTTCAGGCTTATGTCCTGCCGATGATGCAATCGAGGGATAACATGCTCTCAAAAATCAGTGGATCGACCAATGCTCTAACTTTGAAAGGGAGATTTTCTGAAGACATCAGTATCACTGGAAAAGGAGCAGGGAGCCTTCCCACCGCTTCCTCTATTGTTTCTGATCTCGAGCGGATTGCCAGAGATGAGACACCGGTTTCATGGCCTACAGTCATCGAACCGATAGAGATAATGCCCTTCCGCGATACGATTTTTCGCCACACCTTGCGTTTTGAAGTATATGACGAACCAGGAATAGTGGGAATGATTGGAAAAATCCTTGCTGAGTCAGGGATCAATATCTACGCGTTGGAGCAACTTCCTCAATATCACCGCATTGGAAACGGGAAACGCGAGACCGTCATTTTTACGATCACCCTGGAACCTTGTATCGAGGGAGTGCTTCAAGAAGCTCTGGACAAAATCAATCTTGCCTCTTTTATGATTCAACCCGTCAATGTCCTCAGGGAATCTCAGTGAAAAGGAGATTTTGTTGAAGGGTCTTTCAAGCAGAAAGGCTCAGTGTTAGTGTTTCGTATCCGTTCTATTTCCTTCTCAGGGTCATTTAGTTTTTTATCCTAGGTAAAATGTACCAGTTTCTTTTTCGGTTCCGATATCCTCTCGCACTGCTGTTCATCCTGCTGGTTTTGCTATTGGTTCTTTTCCAATCAGGAAGAGGAAATGAGTCAAACCGATTACAGAAAATCATCCAGACCGTGAGTTATCCTTTTCAGTCTGGAATTCATTATTTCGTAAATACCATTGATGGTTGGTGGGACGGGTATGTGATGCTGATCGGAACCCGCCAGGAGAACCAGCAGTTACGGAATGAAGTGGCGGAATTGAAAGAACGTCTGAACCAGTCTCTTGAAAATTCGGTTCAATACAAACGTTTACGGGGACAACTCCTTTTTGCCAAACGACAGCCCGACCGTAAGGTATTTGCGGAAATCATTGGTGAATCCGTTGATAACATCCATCAAATGCGTTTGGTCAACCGTGGTTCAAGACACGGGTTGAAACGAAATTTTTCAGCAATCCTCAAAGAAGGACTCGTGGGAAGAGTTCAGTCTGTTACTCCCTTTCAGTCCAACCTTCAGTTGATTACGGATTTCCGGAGCCGAGTACCGGCATTGACCCAAAGAAACCGCGTTAGGGGACTGATCTACGGGACCCAGACTGGGCTGGAAATGCGTCAGATCAATCGGCGGGCTGAAGTGAAAAAAGGTGACAGGGTCATCACCAGTGGATTGGGTGGATTGTTTCCGAAAGGGATCCTGATTGGAAACATTGTCGAAGTAAAAAGACAACCTCACGAACTTTTTCAAACCGCGAGCATTGAAACCGCAGTCGATCTGAGCAGAATGGAGGAAGTGTTTATCATCATCTCAGGGCCTTATCCACAGGGTTCTCCCCTTTTTACTGATCAATGAGCCAAGCAATTTTCCAGAGTGTGCTGGTTATTTTTGGAATTCTTTTCCAGGTTCTTATTACTTCTTTTATTCAGCCCATGGGGTTCAAATTAAATTGGGTCCTGATGATTTTGATAATCCTCGCGTTTCTCCATGGAAATCGGTTGATACCATTTTTGGCAATCTTCGCAGGAATCTGGTGTGACCTGATGTCCCACGGAATGATCGGTGTATACGGCATCAGTTTCTTATTTGTGATTCTGGTTACCCAGTGGATTTCAACATGGTTCTATTCACATACATTATTACTCGGGATGATTGTATTTTTTACTTTGTCCTTGTTTGAAGGTTTCATCAGCCTGACGTTGCTGAAGTGGTCAGAAGAAGAATTCCGCTGGGGTTGGAATTTTGTATACGTAGCCTTTCCCCAAGCTTTGATCCATGGAATTGTTGGTCCTTTGTTGTTGAAGGGTGTCCTCTTTCTGGAAAACTTTGGCTTAAGGAGTAAGGCATGAAAATCGACGGGCTACTCCCGCATGAACTTGCGGAAATGCGCAAGCGTGTCCTTGTTCTGAGTGGAATCATCGTCGTGATATTTTCCCTGCTGGCCTCACGCCTTTGGTACCTTCAGGTGATGGAGGGTGAGAAGTATTCGGATTATGCTCGTGGAAACCGTATTCGTTTGATGCCTCAACCAGCCCTGAGAGGAATCATCTATGATCGAAACGGAAAGGTGCTTGCGGAAAACCGACCCAGCTATCAGATTCACCTGATTCGTGAGGACACACCAGACCTTAATTTGAGTCTAAATAAATTATCCGAAGCCATTGATATTCCAATAGAAGATCTTCAAACGAAAGTCAGGGAGAATCGTAAGGTCTTGCGTTTCAAGCCGATCATTCTTGTGGATGATGTTGAGTACGAAAAGGCCATGCTGGTAGAAAGTTACCAGGAGGATCTGCCGGGTATTTCGGTGGTGATCCGACCTCTGCGATACTATCCTTATGAAAAAAATGCCTCACATGTGCTTGGTTATGTCGGAGTCGTGGAAGAGGAGTGGTTTGAACTCCCTGAAAACAAAAGGCGTTCCAGTCAGATTGCGGGCAAGTCTGGGGTAGAATTACTGGCGAACAATACCCTGGTCGGTATTGATGGTGGTAGGCAAATTGAAGTCGACCATCTTGGTCGTGAATTGAAAGTCATCAGCAAACCTGTTCCCCCATCCTCAGGGAAAAATATCCATCTGAGCCTGGATATCCGGATCCAGCAAGTGGTTGACCGAGCAATGGAAGGAGAAACCGGGTCGGTGGTCGTGATGAATCCGAAAACCGGTGATTTGCTGGCGATGGGAAGCTATCCTAATTTCAATCCTAACCTCTTCGCTGGAGGAATTGAGCGTGAGCACTGGGAAGGATTGTTGAACAACCCTGAACATCCACTGGAAAACAAAGCAATCCAAGGTTTATATCCTCTGGGTTCAATCTTTAAAGTTGTCACTGCATACGCCGGCTTGGAAATGGGAGTGCTGGATTATGAAACGACCCATGTCTGCAATGGATATTATGATCTTCTGGGAAGAAAAAAACTTCCTGAACCTGATGAAATTTCAAAATATAAAACGATTTTTAAATGCTGGAAAGAAGGCGGTCATGGAAAAATGGACCTGCATTCGGCCATCCGGGAATCGTGTAATGTGTTTTTCTATAATGTGGGCATCGAGGTAGGAGCCGAAGATCTTGCCCGAGTTGCGAGAAAATTTGGCTTGGGAAAGGTGACCGGGATTGATCTGCTCAACGAAAAAGAAGGACTGGTCCCGAACGATGCCTGGAAACAGTCTGTACTAAGAGAACCCTGGTATAAGGGGGAGACGCCGCCTTTATCGATTGGCCAGGGATATCTGAACGTGACGCCAATTCAGGTGGTTCATATGATTAACATTTTGGTTAATCAGGGCTTGTCCGTTCCTCCCAAGCTCTATGCAGGCCAGCCCAACACCCAACCTACTCAACTTCCTTTGAATCAGGAATTTCTTAAAAGGATCGGAGATGGAATGGTGGCGGTGGTCAACGAAACCGGAGGCACGGCTTCTTCGGTTCGCAATGAAGATTTCATCATTGGTGGAAAAACCGCAACCTCCCAGGTTGTTAGTCTTGAAACCCTGGAAAATATGGAAGAGGAAGATCGAGAGGAAAGGGATTTTCAAAATCATGGCTGGTTCGTGGCCTACGCACCTGCGGAGGATCCTGAAATTTCCGTGGTTGTGCTGGTCGAGCATGGAGGAGCCGGTTCAAGGGCAGCTGCTCCGGTTGCCCGCAAGATTCTTGATTTTTATTACAACGAAATTCATCTTCCCCGGATGCAGGCCCGGTCCCGTCCTTCTTCCATCCAATCCGGATCCAAAACACCATACAGCACCCTTCTGGAATCGGCCTTTCTCCAAAGACCAAAATCAATCCGGAGAAGTTTTGTCATGATGAATTGATGATAAATCTTCGGCCTCTGCAAATTTTTCAGATTCCAGAATGAATCAGACGGTAAAAAAAATCTTTGATCAGCACCGACCACTCTGCCTCGCGTCTTCTTCTCCGCGCAGAAAAGATATGCTGCAGAATTTCGGCCTGGAATTCTTTTCCATTTCTCCGGATATCGATGAAAGCCGAAGAGACAGCGAAACAGCAGAATCCTTTGTCAAACGAGTTGCACTGGATAAAGCAAGGAAGATTTTTCAGGATCATGAATCACTTCCCGGAAAAACCCTTATCCTTTCTGGAGATACCATTGTTGTGTTGGAGGGGCATATTTTAGGAAAACCGGAAGATCAACTTGAGGCCGGAAAGATGATCGACCGTCTGAGCGGAAAAACCCATCAAGTCTCCACGGCCTTCGTGGTACTTGACACGTCCAATGGGGAAGAGTTGGTCCAACAGGTTTCGACCAAGGTCACGTTCCGGAATCTTGATGCCGGCATGATAAAATGGTATCAGGACCTTGGAGAAGGACTCGATAAGGCCGGAGCCTATTCGATACAGGGGCATGGTTCTATGCTGGTATCCCGCATTGAAGGGTCTTATCCTAACGTAGTTGGTTTTCCCATTGAACAGGTATTGGAAACCTTACTCAAAAAAGGATGGATCAGTCTTTGTACTTCCGGTTAATTGAGAATGAATCAAGAAACGTTGATTAGAATGAGATGAGCAGATTGATGAGAAGATTTTACTTTTTGATGATATTTATGCTTGTTTTCATTCTGCATCAAAACCCGCAGAAGGTTCAGGCTCTGGATGAGGAAACCAGGATTCCTGCCGGAGTATCCTTGTCACGTTTCAAACTGATAAGCCAACCTGCATTTTCTGAAGCCTACAACGGTTTTGGCGAGCGGGTTCCTCTTCATTTAATTTTGATCCGGGATGAGCAGTTGAAAGACTGGACCATGGGAAGTATTTCCCGCGAAGCTACGGTTCTGGAAAGCACTTGGGTTTATGGACTCAGCCAGGATTGGATTCTTGAGATGGTCCTGCCGGTAGTCAGCATGAAACAGTCTTCCAGCCTTGAATTGAAAAACGGCGCTCCGTCAAACAGTGAGTGGAATACCATCCTGCAAAATCTGCAAAGTGAAACAGTCAGTGGATTGGGAGATATCCGTTTAAAAGCAGGTTACGAGATGGGGGCAAGTACCAAGTGGTTTGTCCGAGGAGGTTTTAAATTAACTCTTCCCAGCGGAAGCAGTGGAACGCCCCGAGGGGTTTATGCATTTTCTGCAGGAGAAAAAATTACAGATGCGGGGCTTTTTCTTCATATCAACTGGTACCCATTTGTCAGAGGCCTGCGCAACGGCATCCGTTTTTCTCAAAGTTCTGCGATGGAGGGTGAGCGGGAAACTTTATCAGGAGAGAAACATTCTTATCTCAAAGGCAACAGACTGGAATTTCAATATCAGTGGAGTTACGAGCGTTCAGACTTTTTTTATGGATTTGAAATTCATCATCTGAAACAACTGGAAAGCCAGCTTGATGGCGGGGCGAATGATCAGGGTTATCTGGATCAAGGTTTGCTAGAAATCGGATGGGGGAATTTGAATCAACTTGAAGAAAAACCTCTCGACTTACCCTGGCAGATACGTCTTGGACACCGAAGGCCCCTGCGTGGAGAGAGACAATTCATTGCTCCTGTCTGGCAACTCGAAGCGCAGATTTATTTTTAGCCAGTTTTGCTTGTAACTGAACATGAGAATCCTTTGAGCATTAACGGATACTCAGTTTCATTTCCGCATCTTTTTCCAGGAAGAAAGTCTTTTCAAGATAGGCACCGACCTTCAGGTAATATTTCCCCTGGGGAAGTCGCATCACCGCCATTCCATCTTCATCGGAAATAAAAGTCTGCCAGTTTTTCTCACCGTGGCGGAGTTGGAATTCAGAACGCCCTCTATCCTTCCAGACCTTGGCGGCCTTCAGATCAAGGATCATGATTCCTGTTTCCAGAGGAGGAACCTGATCCGTTTGTTGAAGTGGAAGCCTTGAGGAGGTATAAGGCGAAGCTCCGGAGAGAACCCGTTCGGTTTCATGAAAAATCCGATTGCGATACTCCTCATCGGAAATCCCTGAAAAATCCCTGAACTCAATGATTTTCGGAATCCTCGTCAGTCTTTCCAGAAGTTCTTCAGGCAAACGCACATGAAGTGCGGCATCAGGGATATTGAGGGTGTTTTCATTGCCTTCACAGTCCTTAATCCTGAGTCTCGCTTTTGACTTTCCTCGATGGTGAACAGGATTAAAAACCTCTTCACGCCAGGATGTCATAAAGGCAACAACATCGTTTTCTTTTTGATAATCATAAACCCTGGTGTCTAGTTTTGCTTTGGCAGATGCCTGGGCAGCAAGATAGACCAGGTTGAAATCGCCCTTCAGTGCCCCCGTTTTGATGAGTGCATGATACGCTGCTAGGTCTCCAGGTTTCAGATCAAGCACCATCAAAGCCAATTGCTGCATACGGTCCATGTCATCGCAGGGGGAACTTTGCTTGAGCATCTGATTGAGTTTTTCCTGAAGACCCTGATGCCGGTTGGATTCTGTCTTCACCGGTTCGGTCATATAAACCTGAAGCTGTTCCCGGGTCAGGGGTTTTTTCTCTGCCTCGGTGAGGTCTCCTTCATCAACGGAAGTATCCGTTTCATAAGATGCATTGCTGACTGCAGTTGAAACCACTCCTGGTTCAACAGGTTCGTTCTCACTCTTGGATACGAGCAGTTCAACCGATTCCAGTTCGGGGAGATCATCAGGATAGCTGAGGATTTTGATTTCCGGTCCAAGACTACTGACGGCAATCAGAGAGTCATCAGAATTGAGAGATACAGAAAGCAGAGCCCGGTTTTCCCCGTGGATGATCCTCAACATCTTGCCTGAGGCACTTTCCCAGAGCCTTGCTGTTTTATCCCTGGAAACGGAAAGCAGGGTTTTCCCATCTTGGGTGAAGGCAAGTCCACTGACGATGTAATTATGCCCCTCAAGTCTTTTCGGTTGTCTAAGGCTGAGGGGTTCACTTAAGTCCCAGAGGAGGATGCTCATATCCTGGGAAGCGGTTGCCAGCATCGGGATTTTTGGGTTGAAGGCAATGGCAACGATCGCTTTCCGATGACCTTTGAGCGAAAGCAGCCTTTCACCTTCAGGGTAACTCCAAAGGTGAACTACCCGGTCACTGCCAGCAGTGGCAAACATTTTCCCGTTTTCGCTGAATCGAACCTGCTGGATTTGATCTTCATGGGCTAGATTTTTCAGGATCACGGTTTCCGTGTTCAAGTCCCAAAGCATCCACTGCCGGTCGGAGCCTCCACTGAGAAGAACATTTTCTTTGGGATGGAAATCGACACTGTTCACCTTACCCTTATGTTGTGTCAGATTTTTTAAGCGCTGACCGCTTTCGGTTTCCCAGACTCTGGCAGAAGAGTCCGCTCCTGCCGTGGCAAAGCTTTCCGCATCAGGGCTGAAGCGGACCGACTGAACCCGATGGTTCTCAAGATCGTAACTGCGAACCTGCAATCCTCTTTCAACATCCCAGATACGGACTGATTTGTCCGAAGAACTGCTGATCAGATAGACTCCCTCATTTGCGAAGTCGAGTGATTCGATGGAGCGCTGATGACCTTTGAGGCTTTTCAGGTAAAGTGAGCTGCCAAGTTCCCAGACCTGAACATGTCCGTCGGCCAGGGCGGCAATGACCCGTCTTCCGGAAAGATCGAAATGCACCCGTTCCACCTCTCCGGCATGGGTGTCCACGTCTCTGACCGGGATTCCTTCTTCAAAATCCCAAATCCGGATAGCGCCTCTTTGGGTCGCTATCACTCCTTCCATCCCCTCGGGGGGCAGGTCAAAACCGATGATGGGCTGTTTTACGATGACTTCATTCAACTGCCTCTTCTTGCCCCAATCCCAAATTCCGAGGGTGCCGTCCAGGGATGCAGTCAGAAGTTTATCACCGCGGATCGTGAATTTGATCTGGGTCACCCGCTTTCTATGTTTGCTGAATGTGTGGATCGGTTCCAACTCTGGCAGTGACCACAATTTCACCTTACCGTCCTCACCGGCGCTGACAGCCAATGTTCCGGAAGGCTGGAAAACCAGGCTGCTGATTTCTCCTAAATGGGCCTCCTCACGGGTGGTGACCAATTCCTGGGTTTTCATATTCCACAAAATCAGGGTGCCGTCCAGGCTTCCGGAAAGTAGAAAATCACCACTGGTATCCATTGAGAGGGACGTAACGTCATCAAGGTGCCCGCGTAAAACGCCTTGAGCCAGGGTGCTCCCCGTATCCCAGAGTCGGACCGTGTCATCCATGCCTCCGGTAACCGCCATCCTACCGCCTGGATGAAGGCTAAGGGTCAACGCCTGATGTTCCTGGGTGGGAATGACACGCTGCCTTTTGCCGGTTTGACTGTTGAAGATTTCAAGATTGTGGTTATTTCCAAGTGCAATGATCTGCATTGAATCTGCTGAAAAGAACGCCTCTCTCACACGATTCTCTCCAAGACGCAGGGTTTGGGTCAGGAGATAGTTTATTTTATCTTTGCTTTCCTCATTGGCTGTTGTTTCCTGATCTTGAGCTATTGCAATTTCAGGAGTCCCCAAAATCATGACCGAAATTAAGAATCCCGGTAAAAAAAAGCTTAAGCAGAATAGTTTTCGGGAGAATTTGAACCACCTCGAGTGATCAATGTCGTGCAATGAATCAGAAAACATGGTAAAAAATTTGTTCAAATTAAATATCAATTATAATTTTGCTGCGTTTATTTCTACATCTTCATGAGTACCGACACGGAAAATCAAGCAAAGGATAGCGATAAGGAAAATGCCGAAGACGTTCCGATGCCGATTACCGCGCATCTTTCGGAATTGCGCAGCCGCCTAGTCCATTCGATCATTGCCATCTTAGGGATTTTCGTCGTTGCCACGGTTTGTGAGATGGAACTCAATCAGCCGATCCTTTCTGTTTTTCGGAAGCCCCTGGAAGCCAGGGGAATTCCATTACACTTCATGGAATTGACGGAACCATTTTTCACCTACCTCCGGATTGGACTTTACACCTCACTATTTCTTACCTTTCCTTATGTGATGGGGCAGATTTGGCTTTTTGTCCGTCCAGCACTTTACAGCCGAGAACGGAGTGCGGTTTGGCCTTTCATCATCTTGTCCTACCCTTTATTTGTTGGTGGAGGACTGTTTGGGTACTTCATGGTTCTGCCAATCGGTTATGATTTCTTCCTCAGTTTTGAAAATGAGGTCACTTTTCCGACGTTGAGCATGGCGTCCTATCTATCCCTGACCATTCACCTTCTTTTTGCTTTTGGACTCGTATTCGAATTGCCGACCATCTCTTTTATCCTGACTCGAATTGGTTTGATCAATGCGGACTGGTTGCGCAGGAACCGAAAGTACTCGCTGGTAGTGATCTTCATCGGCGCTGCAATTTTAACTCCCCCGGATGTTTTCACCCAGACTCTGATGGCAGGTCCGTTGGTCATTCTTTACGAAATCAGCGTTTTTGTATCCCAAATGGCCCGTCCCAAAGAAGTTTCTTCTTCCTCCCCCCAAAGCAGTACTGCCTGATCTGAGATTAATTCGGATTTGCAATTCAGGACCCATTATTGAGTGGGAATTGGTATCTACGTAGAGTTTAGTTCTACCTTAGCGATAACCCACGTTTAAACGCCACATATTCAGGTTCAAATCATCGGCAGACGATCGGTGGGATTCTTCTCCAGAAATTGCTGGTCATGAAAATAACGGATGGTGGTGTTTGCCGATGCATGACGGGCATAGGATTGGACTTTTTGCAGAGGCTCTCCCAGTTCTAGCGCTAAGGTAATTGCAGTATGTCTCAGGTAGTGGGCTGAGATCTTGAGGCCGATGGCGGAACCAAGCTTTGAGACCACATCGTTGACTCCCTTCCCGCTCATTTTTCCTCCAAGGGTCCTGAAACTCAAAGATGGAAAAACCCATTCGCATTCAATCTGATTCGTTTTCAAGGTCTCATTCCAGCATTCAAGTTCCTCAAAAAGTTCTCTTCTTAATTTCAGTTTCTGGGGTTCACCGCTTTTTGTTTGCTGAAGGATCACCACCTGGAATTCACCGTCCTGATGTAAATCCTCCCATTTTAAATTTGCGGCCTCACTTCTTCGAGCAGCCGTGAGGTAAAGAAATTTCAATAAAAGTGCATTCCGGGTTTTCAGCAGATTTCTGTTTCTTGTGTCATATTTTATCCTTTCGTTGGCATCGATCATCGCATGCAGCTGTGCAAGGCTCAGAGAACCTTTCTGGCTTCCTTCGGCAACCCGTTCAGCACGGATTAAAGTTGTTTCGAATGGATTTTTTCTGAGATGTCCGACTTCATGCAGAACCGCACAGATTTTTCGCACCGCGCTCAGATGCAGGTTGATGGTCGCTGGCTTACGGCCCTCATCCCGCATTTTCTGCTTGTATGCCAAAAGCTTGAGGGTGTCGAAGGATTCAAGATCCTTTAATTCCTGAATCTCTGCCCATTGCTGAAGTTGCTGGAAGGCCCGGGAGTATGCTCGCCTGGTGTTGGGAGAATACTCCTGGAAGGCCAGATCAAGTGCTTGTGCCGGATTGAGACTGGTACCTGATGCTTTTAGGTTGTCTGGAATATGCGGACTCAGGGTCTGGCCTCCGGAAAAATCCGCAGTTTGTTTTTCGTTCACATCCATGTGAAGAATTGGTTCAAGGTTCGATGAGGATGGTCACCACATAGGGCGGGTCCTGCACAAGGATTTCCACCGGAGGTGGAAGGCTGAGTCGGTTGACCGATTCCAGGATCCTCCGGTTGAATACGGAGGAACGACTCGGATGCATCAATTTTTTCCAAATCACTTTACCGGTTTCGTCAATACTGAGACGGACCTTGGCCTTAAGTCCCGATTCCAACCGATATCCGTTTTCCTGGCGGAAAAACATCATGCTTCGTTTGATATCACGCCAAATCAACTGATTGTACTTTTTCTGGGCGAGCCTGAAACGCAGCAGGTCAATCGAAAACTTTTTTTTGTTAACTTCCTGGGAAGGCTTGGGTTTTTCCGGGAGTTTAAGAGGATTTTCCTGTTCTGGAGTTCGTTTGAGCAATGCCAGACTTCGGACCGTCTTTAACGTTCCGTCTTGGTCCGTGATGGATTCAGTTGATGCAATATTTTTCTCTTCAGACTTTTTCTTAGCAATTCGAGGTTCTTGTGTTTTTGGAACCTGTTTTGTTTGAGCATTCGATTCAAGTTTCTTAACTGAATCCCGATTCTCTGTTAAATCACGGGTTGGTATTTTGTTCTCCAAAGTTTCAGAAGCGACAGATCCAGAGACTTGTTTTTTTGAAAAATCCTCGGTTTCGTGCTGGACGAGCTGGCTGGTCTCTTCAACTTCCGGAAATGGCTTGACGCTCCGAGCCTGGCTTTGAAAACTTTCCGCCAATTCAAGCATCCCAATATTGGGTTCACTTAAACAATCTTGACAAAAACGATGGGCTTCAAACCAATTTTGCGAACCGTGGCTGAAGAAAAGAGTCTGTCGGCTTTCCGGGCCATTTTTCTGGACGCTAAACAGGTAAAGAATGGTGCCCCCAAATTCCTGGTGAACCTGAAGTCCGCATTCAATGAATTTGCAACGCTGAGAACCTTTTTTTTCAAGAAAACGTAGATAAGCCTGCTCAAAGGCTTGTTGCAGCCTCAGGTCATGGGATTTCTCGAGGGCTTGCCTGAGCCAATGAAATTCAAGCTGTTGCTGAATGGAGGGGACTTTGCCGAACCAGGAAGGTGCAACCACAGCCGGAGCTTTGCCGGATCCCTTCGCGGATGCGATACCGGGAGCCATGATGCAGAAAATCATCCAAATCAGTGCCTGGTACCTGAGGTGGTTTAGCATCGAATTTTTTGATGATTTGACTACAGAAAAATAGGAATTTGTTAACCATCATTCTGCCTCAAAATGGACCAAAAAGATAAGGATGTCAAGTGCTTGGGTTGTAGAACAAAAGCAAGATTCCCAGAATTTTCTGTGAATCTTTTCCCATCTTTTGACTGAAAGATGATGAACCGGGAAATCCTGAGATTGGCAATACCCAACATCATCGCCAACATTTCCGTTCCAATGTTGGGCATTGTTGACACCGCTCTGGTGGGCCACATGGAAGCCGTTTATTACATCGGAGCGCTTGCTGTGGGCACGATGGTTTTTAATTTCCTTTATTTCGGTATGGGATTTCTTTCGATGGGAACCTCGGGGCTAACCGCACAGGCCTGGGGAGCTCAAAATCAGTCCGAAGTGGGTCTTGTGTTTTGGCGGGCGCTCACGGTAGCACTTTCAATGTCGATCCTGCTGATCCTGCTCCAGATTCCCTTAGTAAGGATCGGTTTCCATTTTGTGGATGCCACTCCAGAAGTCTTGGAACATGCGAGTTCCTATTTTCATATCCGCATCTGGGCTGCTCCGGCAACCCTAAGTCTGATGGTTGTTCAGGGTTGGTTCATTGGAATCCAAAATGCCCGCACTCCGATGATGCTGACGATTGCGGTCAATGTGTTCAACATCCTGGGAAATTTAATTTTCGTCTATGGTTTCGGCATGAATTCCGATGGAGTGGCCTATGGTACTGTATGTGCGCAGTACCTGGGATTGTTGATTGCGTTCAAAATCCTCAGCACCATGGTTTCTCCCCTGAAAAATCCTGTTAACTGGCGGAAGGTGCTTCAATTATCTGCCTTGAAACAATATTTCTATATCAATTTTGACCTGTTCCTGAGAACCCTGAATCTGATCGTCGTATTTGCTTTTTTCACGCTCGCCTCGAGTTGGCAAAGTGGAATGATTTTGGCAGCCAACTCGATTTTGATGCAGCCATGGGCTTTCAACTCTTTTGCCCTCGACGGCTTTGCTTACGCGGCCCAAAGCTTGGTAGGACGGTTTATCGGAGCCGGAGATGTCGTTTCACTGAAACGATGCATTCGCTATCTCTTGTTGTGGTGTACTGGAATCGCGCTCATCTTTTCCTTGGTTTATTTCCTGTTCGGGGAATGGATTCTGGCAGCATTCACCGACAAGGAGGATGTGATCCGCAAAGCTCTGGAATATTGGAATTGGGTTGTCCTAGGGACTTTCCTCGGAAGCTTTGCCTACATTTGGGACGGCATCTACATTGGAGCTACCGCCACACGTTCCATCCGGAATGCGATGCTGATCTGCGGAGTTGTGTTTTTTTGTAGTTACTGGATTTTTATTGAACCAATGGGCAATCACGGGCTTTGGACCGCACTTACGATATTCATGATCGCCCGTGGATTGATTCTGACCGTGATGGCACCCGCATGCATCTATCGGAAGATTTGAGATCCCTATCTCTTTTTAACCCATTTGAGCAGCCTCAGGCTCTGTTCTTCCCGAAGCATCAATATCATCAGCAGGTATAATACTACCCCGACAAGGATAGCCCCTGTCAGAATCAGCCAATTCATGAAAAGCAGGGGTCCTGCTTCCCAATTCCCAAATCCGGAACACCACCATACAATCCAGCCCATCAACAACGATGCAATGAGGATCACCACGATGCTTCGAACAGGCCACCAGTTTTGAGGGAAGTTTTTAAATTTCCTGAAATTCCAGCCCATGAGGATCAACTGGAAAAAGGTTCCCGCACTCAAACCAAGCGCGAGTCCCTGAACTTCCAGTTGCATACTCCAGTACCATCCGAGTAAACCTGTTACTGGAATGCCGATCAATGCGATTCTGACCGGGGTTTTGGTATCCTGAAAAGAGAAATAGACTGATGTGAGCATGCGAATGACCGCCACTGCCGGCAAGCTCAGGGCAAAAGCCTGAAGGGCTAATGCGGTCTGCTGAACATCATCCCATTGATATGCTCCATGAAAAAACAACATTGAAACGATCGGTTCTGCAAGGACGATCAGGCCAGCACTTGCTGGAACCACAAGCAGCATTCCGGAAGCAGTTCCGGTTCGTAGGGTATCTCTCAATTTGCTCCAGTTTTCTTGAGCTACCGAAAGACTCAGCTCTGGAAAACTGGCAGAGACAATCCCGAAGGCAAACACTCCAAGCACCAACTCACTGAGGCGGCTGGCATTGTAATAATGCGTGACCTGTCCCTCAGGCAGAAAACTCGCGAGGTTGCGAAGTAGGATGATGTTGATCTGATACACTCCTGCACCAAGCAGAGTCGGTCCCAAAAGCTTCAGTAAATTACGGATCTTTGGATCATTCAGGGAAAAAACAGGTTTCAATGACTGCCCTGTGTTTTTCAATGAAGGCACCTGCAGCAGAACCTGCAGACCCCCGCCGATCAATACACCAATAGCAATGCCGAAAATCGGTTGATCCAATCTTGGGGCGATGCTGAAAGCACTCCCGATAATGCCCAAATTGAGCAGAATCGGAGCCGCGGCTGGAGCGGCAAATCGTGATTCCGCGTTTAGAATTCCGGTCGCCCAGGCAACCAGCGAAACCAAAACCAGATAAGGAAACATCCACCGTGTCAGTTCGACACAGAGCTGATACTGCTCTGCATTGGACTGAAAACCGGCTGCGAATAAAAGAACCAGTTGGGGAGCGAAAAAGATTCCTAAAAAGGTCAGAAGCATGGTTCCCAAAAGCATCATCCCCAGACTTTTAGAGGCAAACAATCGTGCTTCATTCCGATTCTCTTTTTCGCGGATTTCCGTGTAGAGGGGCAGGAAAGCCTGATTCATCGCACCCTCCGCAGTCAGTCTTCTCAGCACGTTTGGAATGGTGAACGCCTGGACAAACGCATCCGTAATCCAGCCGGCTCCAAAAACATGGGCAATCACCAGATCCCTGGCTGCCCCAAGAATTCGAGATAGCAGCGTGAAAAAGGTGACTGTTCCCGCATGCTTCAGAATTCCCGGAGACGATTCCTGATGAGTCATTTTTTCCATCAATTCTTTACAGGCCTTTTCAACAGAAGTCGGATCAAAGTAACACAGTCCAAAATTTCCACCCAAATGAAAAGTTCGATGAATCGGTAAATTTACGAATAGTTTGAAAATTCCGGAAGTGGCAACCTTACAACAAATCGTAAGGCATCGTTCTTTTCAGGGCAGAATCCCTTCTGAAAACAATGAAAAACGATTCGCCTTAAACTTATTTAAACGGCAAAGGAAAACGCCAAACTTAATGACTTCAAACACAACCCAAAGAGGAAACATGAATCCACGAAGACAAAACCTGAAAAATGTGACCCATGAAGAAATCGAGAACGCGATGAAGCGATACCTCGATAATGGAGGAACCATCAAACACCTTGATAGCCCATATGATAACCCCAACCTGAACTACGATTCGATGGACCATGAGGAAAGACAGATGGTCTATGAAATCACCGGAGTGAAAAATTCGGGAGTAAAAATCAACTGAATCGGCGGCGTCCGGAACCGGACTTGTTCATCGTCTCCTTATGAATTAGCTCTTCGGACGCTGCAGTAATCCTCCTCGGTCTCTCCACTTGCCGGGGCGCTTCTTTTGAAAATGGCCGTTTGCAGCCTCCTAACGGTTCATTCGAAGGATTCCGCCCCGGCATTCTTCTTTAAAACAGAAAGTATAATCTTAGCCGAGTTCATTAGTGTGACCCTTTGATAGCTTGTTTCATATGTTGCAGTCTGTCTTTGCGAAAGCCTCAAGGTTGTTGTAAAGTGCTGATGCCTTTCAAAACCATGTTTTTGTCTGAAGAACATCATGTATCATGCTTTACTGACCCTTCATGTCACTGGAGTCTGTCTGGTGGTGGGGACCCTTTTCGTTCAGTCTCTGGCCGTTATTTTCCGTCTGCGTCTAACCGATCCGGTACAGATTGAAGGGGCTCAGTGGATCCAACGCAGAATCTATCTGTTCATCTATTACCCGATCCTTGTCATTACCATCATCAGCGGACTTTATCTTGCTCTGACGCAGGGGCTCTTTAGCATCGAAGGACAACGGTGGCTGCATTGGAAATTGATGTTCCTCATCATCCTGATCATCTTCGGGTTCATGAACGGTAAGCAGATTTCCAATCCGAATCTGCCCAAACCTCTGGCGATGTTTGTCCACATCGGTATCTTTTGTGTTTCCGCGGTGATGATCTACCTGGCTCAGGCAAGACCATTTTAACCCACCCCTCTTCCGCAGAGAGATACTCGAGTGCTTGAAGGCTATAGAACGAAACCCCTTGAACGTTCAAGCTAAGTTTAGAACCAACCTCAATATCAGTGGATTAAAACTTAAGTAATGAATTCAAATCATTGCTGTAGCTTCAAAATCGCCATCCCATATTTCCATCCAGGTCGCTTTGTGTCTGAACCTTCTTTTGATGAGGCTTACAGGACAGAAGGATGGCAAGAATTGAAAAGAAGATCTTAAAAAGGGATCCTTCAGGATCAGAAAGGAGGCATTGACTTGGGCGAGGCGAACGGAACCAAGGAGGATCCAGGGTTTTCCATTGATCTAATGTCAAGAAATGAGGGTAATAAAATTGACATTAACGTTTAACTCAATGAAAAAGGATCTAATGCTTATGAAACATTTCCTTCTTATATCACTAGCAGCCTTAATTGGACTAATGACATACGGTACATCGTTTGGAGCCGGCAGTTCAGATAATGATGATTCCAGCAGTACAGAAATGGTTGATGTGGACTATCTTAACGGCAAAGAAGAAGCCTATAACGGAAATTACAGAGCCGCTATTGTCTATCTGAAAAAATCCATTGAAAACAATCCGGAAAGTGCTGATTCGTACAACCTTTTGGGATACAGCAATAGAAAGCTCGGTAATAACGAGGAAGCATTTACTTACTATAATAAAGCCTTGGAAATTGATCCCAGACACAAAGGGACTCACGAATATCTTGGAAAATTGTATTTAAATCTAAAGCAGCCGGAAAATGCCAAAAAACATTTAGCTAAACTTGACAGTATATGCTTCTTTGGATGCGAGGAGTACACAAGCCTCAAGGAAGCAATTGATGGTTATGGTAAAAACGGTACTTATCGAAAATACTGAATCAAGAAAGGTTTCATATGTGTTGTAACATGAAGAATGGTCCTATGATGGGGATAGCCATGATGGGAATGGGCATGGCCATGATGGCAGGTATGATGATGGGAAGCTGTTTGAATAACCGTATGAATTCGAATAAAAAATCGATGAAGAGATTTGGGATGATGAAAAAATCTGATGAGTCTGATCTTCAAAAAGCATAAATCTCACAAATGGTGGACGAGGAATGATAATTCATTCCCTCGTCCCATCATTGCATTGGCCATTGTATTTCCAATTGTATCTCTCTCAGCATGGATATGGATGGTTACCATGATCCTGGATAGAAAAGAGTTCAATTCCTACCTGGAAGATAAAGATCCCAGCAAAACTTTTCAGAGTCCTTATTCAAACAATTCCAATTAGTCCTGAGATTAAATTTTACTTCTCAGTCTTACCTTACCTGAGTGTTCCCTAATAGGTTCGCATAGTATTCATCTATAAATAGATGGATATCCCCTAACATTTATGAATCTTCCATGCTGGTAAATTATTTTATGGAGCCCCTTTAATCATCTTAGTTGTTGCTGATTTTCATTACTTTTAAAAAACCAAGGCAGTGTTTTGAACCAACGCTGGCTGTGGTGCAGAAAGATGATGACATTCTTTTTTCTAGATCAAAAAGAATGCTATCCGTAATTGACTGATTATATATTGTAAATTAAATTTTGAACGGAAAATTATGAATAATATTAATTCAAATAGAAATTGATATTAATTTAGGAATCTAATTTTGATCACAAAAAACAGATTTGGGCTGAAACCGATGATTGGAAACTTCTTTTATCAGAAGATTTTGAAGTCTAATTCACTAAGAATTTGTTTATCCTAGTCAACCTTAAATTACAAATATGTACCGCAATCCTCAGTGGTAACATATATACAAGACGACATCTTCGTTATCTAACTAATATCATTGTCGAAATTAATTTCAAAAATAGTTTATCATGTCCATCCTTTCCCCTTGACATAATTTACCGTTTTGAAGGAAAATTGCGTTCATGTGATTCCAAACAAAAAAAACATCATGAAATCCAAACTCGTTCTAATCCACACAACGATATTATCCTGCTTCATCCTCTTTTCCTGCATGTCTCAGGAACAGCAGGAGCAGGCACTCCAGAACAGCGAGCCTCAATCCGTGGATGTCCCTGTCAACGTAGGTGGTGATTCACGGGCAGAACGCTTCCTTGGCACCGTCGATCAGATCTCCAGACTTTCGTTAGACATCGACCGCAACTACGGCAACAAGCGTGTGGTTACGGATTTTCCACTTAAAAAAGAAGGATCACAGT
>LNZD02000014.1:31296-42681 GCA_001469005.2 SAR324 cluster bacterium lautmerah10 | reverse complement strand
TTAAACGGGGATCTACGATGTAATAAAGAAGATCTACAATCAGGTTGATAATGACAAAGATCAGCGCAATCAAAACGAGGTAACTTGACATGACAGGAATATCAACAAATTGAATCGCCTGGAGGATCAATAAACCCATACCAGGCCACTGGAAAACAGTTTCTGTAATGATTGAAAATGCCAGTAAAGATCCTATTTGAAGTCCGGTGATGGTGATGACTGGAACCAAGGTGTTTTTTAAGGCATGTCCAAAATAAATGCTTCTATTCTTTAACCCTCGAGCCCTTGAAAATTTAATGTAATCGGTCCTTAATACTTCAAGCATCTCTGCCCTGACGAGCCTCATGATGAGGGTCAGTTGAAAAAGAGCGAGAGTGACCGAAGGCATGATCAAAGAGCGCCATCCATCAACGGTCAGAAAACTGGTACTCCACCAGCCCAAATCGACGACGCCTCCTCTGCCAAAAGTCGGAAGCCATTGAAGCCAAACTCCAAATATTAAAATCAACAGGATCCCAATCACGAAGGTTGGCAGGGAAATTCCAATCAGGGATAAGCTCAGGAAGAGACGTGAAAGCCAAGAATTTCGGTTTAACCCTGTGTATACCCCCATGGGTATCCCTACGATGAGTGATAAAACGGCTGACACCAGAACAAGTTCAATGGTTGCGGGCAAACGGGTTGCAATCAATTCATCAACAGGAATGCCAACCCGGTAAGACATCCCAAACTCTCCCTGTGAGATGTTGAGGACAAAATTAGCGAATTGGAGAGGCCAGGGAATGAAAGCAATTTCTACTTCCTAAGAATATTTTTGAAATTTTAAAATAAATTCAATAGGTATTTAAAATTTATTGCAACCTCTTCCAAAGAACTTGAGACACAATAAATTTCAAATTTTGTGTTTTAGGTTTAAGAAAAGATTGGATTTTTTCTTGCGGAATAAAGCAATTAGGAAAGGACAGGAACCAGGTTTGTTGCGTGGTCCAGTAAGTTACTGAACCACGCATGGCTTTGCTATTTCATAACAACGTAACGGAGGTCTACATCATTGAAAGGTCTTTGAATCACAGACTTTACGGTTTTTGTCCGAATTCCCCAAGCGAGAGCCTGTTGATGTAACGGAATGTGTCCGAATTCATCTTGATGGATCTTGAATGCTTCACGGATCATAGAATTCCGCTTTTGATCATCCATCTCGGTTTTGATCATTTCGGTGAGTTCTGCAACCCGTGGGTGGTTGAATTGTCCGCAATTCCAATCACCATGTCCGGGCTTGCCGGTGGTCATCAACTGCATCAAGGGGTTCAACGCATCATACGACCCCGGGGTCCATCCAAGCATGAAAAAACTGGTGTTGTTGCTTTGCGCCTTCCCAATCTTATTGAAATGTTTTGATTTCGTCTGAAAGTTCGGAGTCACTTTGATTCCGACTCTTTCCAGCATAGGGATGACTGCTGTGCAAATCTCTTCATCATTCACGTACCTGTCATTGGGGCAATCAAACGTCACTGGGAATCCGTTTGGATAACCTGCATCCGCCAGTAGTTTTTTTGCAGCATCTGGATCATAGGAAACACGATTATTCATGTCCTTTTGGAAACCATTGATTCCGGGAGCGATCATCAAGCCTGTTGGAGTCGCAGCGTTTCTCATGACGACGCGCTTGATGGCATTGATGTTGATCGCATGGTGGAACGCCTGTCTCACCCTTTTATCCTTGAAAGGATTTTTGCCTGATCCAGGCATATCAAGGCTTTCATTTCGCCATTGGTCATAACCCAGGAAAATGGTTCTTAATTCAGGGCCCTCCAAAGCTTCTGTGTTTGGATCATTATTCAACCTTTTCACATCCTGAAGCGGAACGGGATACATCAAGTCGATTTCACCCGAAAGGAGTGCGGCAACACGGGTTGCATCGTTTGAGATGGGTGTGAAAACTGCCTTGGTCAGGTTGTGTTGAATTTGATTTTTCCCCCAATATCCTTCAAAGGGTTCCAAGACAATTCTTGTATCCTGAATCCATTCCACGACTTTGAAAGGACCGGTTCCGTTCGTATTCACGTTTGCGAAGTTCGTTGAACCGCTGGCACGAACCACTTCAAAAGCGTTGTTGGCTTCAATCCATTCTTTGTCGACGATGTAAAACATCGGCATATTCAACAAGAGAATGGGATCGGGACCTTTTGTGATCAAGTCGACGGTGTAATCGTCAACCTTGTTGATTTGTTTGATGGTTGCCAAAGCGAAGCTCATATCCGAAGCTTCTTGAGTTTGTCTTTTGTATGAAAAGAGAACGTCATCGGCATTAAAATCGTTGCCGTTGTGGAATTTAACGCCTCTTCTTAAGCTGAAGCGCCATGTGTTTGCATCCAGCTTTTCCCATTTGGTTGCCAGATCGGGTTCCAGGGAGAGGTCAGCTTTTCTATGAAGCATGCGTCCATAGATGTTCCCCTTCATGGTATTGGTCGGTCCCTCATTATTCGCATGAGGATCCAGGCCCAAAATGTCACCAGTGGTGGCATAGCGGAATGTCTTTGCGTTTACAGTTGCTGACAAGCCAAGACAAACTGAAATCAGCATCAACGATTTGAAGAATTTTTTCATCGTATCTCCTTAGAATGATTAACAAAAAAGAAATTAATATAGTAAAAATTCCAGTTCTAAGTCAAGTTCCGTTCATGGGTTATCATGTTTTTGATCACCTTCCCATTTTGAATGATCATTTCAAACGAATTTTCTTTAAGCGTTCCTATATTTTCCAATGGATTCCCCTCGAGGACCAAAAGGTCTGCATAGGCACCAGTAGAAACTTCTCCAAGCTTTCCTTTCATTCCCAGGATTTCTGCATTGGTTTTAGTTGCTGACTCAAAAATTTCAAAAGCGTTAAGCGCCTCACTCCTTACTTCAAATTCATTCAACTGCTGATAATGGAGCGGACCGAGGAGATCTGTTCCGAACCCTATTTTCACACCTGAAGATTTACAAATTTCCAGGGACTTGATATAGGCTTCCTTCTCCACTGCCAAACGAGCAGTTTCCGCATCGATCAGGTTGGCGTGTTCTATGGTTCTCACACCGCAATTCAGAGCGTGACTGATGGCTTCAGGGGAATAAGCATGTGCCATGACGTAGGTGTTCCAATGATGTGCCTCTTCAACAATGGCCTTCAATTCCTCGGAGGAATACTGAATGTTCCAAATCGGGTCATGAGGTGAAGCGACCCCTCCTGAGACCATTGCTTTGATTTGGTTGGCTCCGAGTCTGAGTTCGTCCCTGGCTGCATGCCGGACCTCACTTAAACCATCAGCAATTCTGGAAGTTAATGCTGCTCCACTCGAACATCCACAAGGTTCAGGGTAAGCCTGGGTCCTTTTGCGAAAATCTCCATGACCTCCTGTTTGACTCAAAGACCTGCCTGCGATCCATAATTTTGGTCCCAGTATGAATCCCTGCTCTTGAGCAGACTTCAGTCCCCAATCGGCTCCTGCTGCATCGCGGATGGAGGTAAATCCACGGAACAGCATTTCCCGCATTAATTTTGTAGACATCGCTGTCGCCAAAGTTGGAGGGATGGAGTCTGTATTGCTGATATTGAGGTCACTCAAAATGATGTGGCAATGGGCATCGATCAGTCCCGGGATTACGGTTTTTCCCTTTAAATCAATGCTGTCAGCACTATTGGATTTGATGGGTTGATCTTCGATTTCCTTGATCCATTCATTTTCAATGAGGATGTGTTTTCCTTCTCTTGGTTCAGGATGATTTGCATCTGAAATCGTACAATTTTTTAAAATCAAAGAGTTCATGGATATTCTTTGAATGTAAGAAAGGTTTTAGTTATTACGGGCACAGAATGTGGAGCGGTAACAAGAGCCGGAGCCGAGCATGGGATTACGGACCCGGACTTTACTTTGTCGGACGAGATCCTGGACTTCCCGGCCGATGCGGATGTTATCCTGGCTTCGCTCTTTTTTCATCGCGGCAATCTGCTGGGCGCTTCGGGCACTGTTGATATCTCCCAGATTTTTCTTTGTCGCCAGAGAAAGTGCCAAAAGACTGGCGGAACGGCCGCGGTTCACATCCTGATTGTCTTTGGGAGACTGTGGAACATAACGACGGCTGCTGGTCACTTTTTTCGAGGTAGGCGATGAAGTGTGCCTGGGAAGAAGAGGATTTCCGCTCTGGGTCAGTTCTTTGACAGAACGGACAGAATCGACGACTTGAGGGTTGCTGGGAGGTTTGGCAACAAATCTGCGGCTTGAGGTGGTGCCCACTTTGAATTTGGACTGGGGCATGTTTTTCATTCCCTGGTTCTTTCGCACGAACTGGTTTACCTCGCGCATCGATTCACTGATATTCGGATTCAGATATTTCCTGGCAGAATTGGGTCTGGTCCAGGAAGCCGTGTTTTCGATTTCATTTTTGATTCCTCGACCATCCTGGGCCATCAAAGACCAGGATGGAGTGATCAAAATCAGAAGAGAAGCGAGAAACCGATAGGCTGAAAGGTGTTTCATGCCGGGATGGATTTTGCTCCCATGAGTGAAGAAGATGGTTTTTGAAATCGTTTATTCATGCAGGATTTTCGCCAAGGCTCCGTTCACATCTTTTGATAAAGGCTGACCACACAGGCGCCTCCCAAACCAAGATTATGCTGGAGACCAACCCGGGCTCCTTCCACCTGCCGGGGGCCTGCCTCCCCTCGAAGTTGCCAGACCAATTCTGCACATTGGCCGAGTCCGGTTGCTCCCAGGGGATGGCCTTTGGACAAAAGCCCGCCTGAGGGATTCACCACCACCTTGCCGCCATAAGTGTTGTCTCCATCGGAAACGAATTGTTCCGAACCTCCCTCTTCAGTCAGTTGGAGGGCTTCGTAAGTGATGATTTCGTTGCTGGTGAAACAATCATGGAGCTCGACCACATCCACATCGTCGGGGCCGATTCCTGTTCTTTCATAGAGATCATTCGCGGCAGCCTGACTCATGTCCGAGCCGACAATCTGCATCATCGTTTTTCCTTCAAAACTGGAGGGGAAATCGGTGGTCATCGACTGTCCTGTCATTTTAACATCACTGCGAAGGCCATGTTTTTTTGCAAATTTTTCAGAAGTCAGCAACGCTGCAGCAGCACCACAGGTAGGTGGACAGCACTGGAGCCTGGTCAACACACCATGCATTGGAGGAGAACTCAAAACTTCCTCAATGCTGACTTCATCACGGAAGATGGCACGGGGGTTATGCTTTGCATGAAGCCTCGCTTTTTGAGAAACCCTGGCAAAGGTTTCGTCACGGGTGCCATATTTTTTCTGATGTTCCAATCCTGCCCCGCCAAACAATCTTAGTGCCACTGGGACTTCCGATTTACCTTCAATTTCATCTGCGCTTTCAATGAATTTTTCAAGGGGATTGGGGCGGTCTTCAAAAACTGCCCCCAAGGCTCCGGGATTCATCTGCTCAAAACCCAATGCCAACACACATTCCGCGACACCTCCTTCAATCGCCTGACGGGCGAGAAACAATGCGGTCGAGCCGGTGGAACAGTTGTTATTGACATTGATTACAGGAATTCCGCTCATTCCCAAACGATAAACGGCTGCCTGGCCACAGGTGCTGTCCCCATAAACATAACCGGCATAGACCTGTTGGACTTGATCGTAGCTGGCTCCAGAATCTTCCAAAGCCAGGCGGACGGCTTGTTCTCCCATTTCCTGGTAGGTGCCACTGGTGCCCGGTTTGACGAATGGGATCATTCCCACTCCCGAAACAAAGACTTCATGACTCATTTTGATTCCTCAGGTAGTTTAGTCATATCAACTCTCAGATTACCATCGATGATGGCTCTTAAACTGATTTTATGCCTCAGAAATAATGCAGACAAGTAAAGAATGATTAAGATGTTCTAGGTATTGAATTTTATAGATGGATTTTAAATTTTATAAAAAAACTTGTATTTCATGGTCATTCTATTAGCTTAAAGGATTTTAATTAATGGGAGGAAGAAGGAGAAATGGGTTTTGTCAGAAAATGACACCTTACCAAAATTGTTGCTGGAACACGCCCGTCTTCGTGGTGATCGCCCAGCCTACCGAGAAAAAGACCTGGGCATCTGGCAAACCTGGTCCTGGTCAGAAACCGAAAAAGAAATCCGAAATCTCAGTTGCGGTTTGAAACAGCTCGGGTTTGAGCGTGGAGACAAACTGGCAATCATCGGCGATAACCGCCCATGCCTTTATTGGGCGATCATGGCGGCTCAATGCTTGGGAGGAATTCCTGTCCCTCTCTATCAGGATTCAGTAGCTCAGGAGATGAAATATGTCCTCGACAATGCGGATATCCGTTTTGCCGTGGTTGAAAACCAGGAACAAACCGATAAGCTCCTTGAAATCCGGGAAGATTGTCCAAAACTCGAAACCATCATTTACGAGGACACCCGGGGCATGAATGCCTATCAACAGGAGTTCCTGCATTGTTTTGCTGATGTTCAGCAGGCGGGTAAGGAGTTTGACCAACAAAACAAGGATTTTTTTGAAACCTCGATCGCCCAGGTCTCCAATTCCGACACCTCAATCATTCTCTATACTTCCGGAACTACGGGTGTCCCCAAAGGAGTAGTGTTATCTCAGGACAATCTGATCCAGGCATCTCGAAGCTCTGCAGATTTTGACCATCTCAGTTCTGATGAGGAAGTGCTGGCCTATTTGCCGATGGCCTGGGTCGGCGACAATGTTTTTTCGATCGGACAGGCCTATGTCCGAGGATTCTGTGTCAACTGCCCGGAAAATCGTGACACTGTTTTGAATGACCTGAAAGAGATAGGACCCACCTATTATTTTGCTCCTCCTGCGGTTTTTGAATCGATTCTGACCCGGGTCATGATCCGGATGGAAGATGCAGGATGGATCAAACGCAAAATGTTCAATTATTTCATGGAGCATTCGCGCAATGTCGGGACCGATATTCTGGATAAAAAACCGGTTTCCCTGATGGACCGTTTGATCTATGCCCTCGGCAGCCTATTGGTCTATGAACCTTTGAAAAACAATCTGGGCTTCACCCGATTGAAACTTGCCTACACCGCCGGGGAAGCGATCGGTCCGGAAATTTTCACCTTCTTCAGGTCACTCGGCATCAACATCAAACAACTCTACGGACAAACCGAGGCTACGGTGTTTGTCTGCATTCAGCCTGATGGCGAGGTCATGGCCGATACGGTTGGAAAAGCCGCACCTGGAGTGGAACTGAAAATTTGATCATTGACCGGGCCAAGGATGTCGGCAAAATGAAAGACGGGACCCTGTTTGCGCCAAAATATCTGGAAAATAAACTGAAGTTTTTTCCGTTCATCAAGGAAGTCGTGACATTCGGCAAAGATATGGATTTTGCTTCAGCATTCATCTGCATCGATATGGAGGCGGTGGGAAACTGGGCTGAGCGGAGAAATCTGGCCTATTCCGGCTACACCGACCTTGCCTCGAGAGATGAAATTTATGACCTGATTTATGAATGCGTGGAAAGCGTGAATGTCGATTTGGCTCGGGATGATAAACTTCGAGGTTCCCAGATCCTTCGTTTTCTCATCCTTCATAAGGAGTTGGATGCGGATGACGGGGAATTGACACGTACCCGCAAAGTTCGCAGAAACATCATTGCCGATCGTTATCAGCCCCTGATCGACGCCCTCCATGATGAATCGAAAACACACTGCAGTATCGAAACCGAAATGACCTTCGAGGACGGAAGAAAAGGAACGGTCGAAGCGGATTTAAGAATCATGAATTTGCAAAAAATCAATACACCCGTCCATGCCAAGGCTGCCTGAAACAAGTCAAAATAGTCATAAACCAGTACCATGAACGCTTCCTTGGCCCCAGATAACATCCAACCCACTTCTCCATCGGGTAACACCCTACTGGAAGTGGATCAGATCAGCCTCTCCTTCGGGGGGGTGAAAGCACTCCAGGATGTTAGTTTTTCTGTGGAAGAAAAGCAGATCACGGCGATCATCGGGCCGAACGGTGCAGGCAAGACGTCCATGCTGAATGTGATCAACGGCTTCTACCACCCTCAGCAGGGTCAGATTCATTTCAAGGGACTCCATCGAAAGCAGATGCGTCCCCACGAAGCCGCGGTTCAGGGGATTGCCAGGACTTTCCAGAATGTTGCATTGTTTAAAGGAATGTCGACTTTGAACAACATCATGGCGGGCAGGAACCTCAAAATGAAAAAAAACCTTTTCTGGCAGGCCCTTTATTACGGACCGGCCAGGGATGAGGAAATGCGGCATCGGCTTGAAGCGGAAAAAATCATCGATTTTCTCGAAATCCAGTCGATCCGGAAAACTCCGGTCGGCCGTCTCCCCTACGGGCTTCAAAAACGGGTTGAACTGGGAAGAGCCCTGGCCATGGAACCGGACCTGCTATTGCTGGATGAACCGATGGCGGGAATGAACCTCGAGGAGAAACAGGACATGTGCCGCTTTGTCCTCGATATCAATGAGCAGTATGGAACCACCATCGTCCTTATCGAACATGACATGGGAGTGGTGATGGACCTTTCTGAACGTGTGGTGGTACTGGATTACGGACGCAAAATTGCCGATGGCACCCCCGATGAAGTTAGGTCCAATCAAACCGTGATTGATGCTTATTTAGGAAACAATTAACCAAATTTAAATGATTTTAGAAAATATTATAATTCAACCATGGCTTGATATGGTTGAAATGCCAGCCCTATTCATTCAAACCTTATGGGAGGGTTTTGTCTCGGGAGTATTGTATTCGTTAATCGCTTTAGGTTTTGTGTTAATTTTTAAAGCATCAGGAATTTTTAATTTTGCGCAAGGGATATTAGTGGTTTTTTCAGCGCTCACATTAGTTGGACTTCATGCTTATGGTATTCATCCTTATGTTGCTTTAATTTTGACATTAATTATTATGGCTTTGATAGCCTATAGCATAGAAAGAGTAGTGCTAAGTAAACTGGTCAACCAGCCAGATATTATTTTATTTATGGCAACAATAGGAATAACTTATTTTTTGATAGGTTTAGGGGAATTTATTTTTGGTGGTGAAAATAAAATTATGATTACAAACGAATTGGGTTTACCTCAAGATTCGTGGGTAATTGATCTTTTTGACGATATCTTAATCATCCAGCAGTTGGACTTAACAACAGTAGTTGTCGCAATCAGTTTGGTTTTGATACTAACTTGTTTTCATAATTTTACTAAAATGGGTAGGGCTGTTAGAGCAGTAGCTGATGATCATCAAGCAGCTCTTTCAGTAGGTATTCATTTGAGTAGCATTTGGTTTGTTGTATGGTTTATTTCAGGAATTATTGCTTTAGCCACAGGTGTCGTTTGGGGTGCAAGAGCTGGTGTTTCCTTCGCATTAGAAGTCATAGCTTATAAGGCTTTACCAGTATTGATGTTGGGTGGATTGACTTCCGTTAAAGGTGCTATTATTGGTGGTGTCCTCATCGGAGTTTTAGAAAAAATATTTGAAATTTACTGGGGGCAACCATTGTTGGGAGGAAATACAGAGACATGGTTTGCATTTATGCTTGCATTAATAATTTTGATTTTTAAACCTCAAGGTTTGTTTGGTGAAAAAATTATTGAAAGAGTCTAAAGATGTATTATAGAGAGTCTGGAGATTTTAAAACAAGTTATCAGGCTGATAATCAATTTATTTCTGTTTACCAAGATAAAATACTTGTTTCTATTATAATATTTTTATTTTGGTTGGTTCTTCCTTTATCGGTTTCAGAATTTACCTTCCAGGCTATTTTGATACCGTTTGTCATTTATTCAACTGCTGCACTTGGTTTAAATATTTTGACCGGATATGCCGGCCAGATTTCATTAGGCACAGGTGCTTTCATGGGGGTAGGGGCATACAGTTGTTATAAATTAGTTACGTACTTCCCTGAAGTGAATATTTTAATAATCGTCTTATTATCAGGATTATTTTCCTCAATTATTGGAGTGCTATTCGGATTGCCAAGTTTAAAGATCAAAGGCTTTTACTTGGCGATCGCAACATTAGCAGCACAATTTTTTTTAATTTGGATTTTTGAAAAAGTTGCATGGCTTTATAACTATAATAATTCTGGAGCCATTGAAGTTCCAACTTCAACCTCATTTAATTTTGTTGTAACAGGGCCATCGGCGAGTTCAATCACAAAATATTATATCGTCCTCATTATTTGTTCTTTGATGACATTAATTACTATCAATTTAATTAGGGGACGATTTGGTAGAGTCTGGCAGTCAGTTCGAGATAATGACATTTCTTCAGAAATAATTGGAATTAATATATTGCATGCAAAAATATCTGCATTTGCTATTAGTTCTTACGTTATTGGAGTTTCGGGGGCAATGCTGGTGTTTTTTTGGAAAGGTGCTGCTGAAGCAAATCTTTTTGACATAGGTTTATCGTTTAGGATTTTGTTTATGGTAATCATTGGTGGTCTTGGTAGTGTTTTAGGAGCTTTTTTTGGAGCTTTTTTCATTGTGGTATTACCAGTATTGATTAATGTTGTACCACAATTTATGGGATTGGCAGTTGCTTCAGAAACTGTAGAACATGTTAATCTCATTATTATTGGCAGTTTAATTATTGCCATCCTTATTATTGAACCACATGGTTTGTCTAGATTGTGGTCAATAGGTAGGGAAAAACTTAGGTTGTGGCCCTTTCCTCATTGATTAGGAGGATAATTTTAATTTTAAAAAAGGATGAATTATGAAAAAACTCATAAAAATCTTATTATCAAGTGTTTTGTTGACAACCTCGTCGTTTGCTTATGCAGACTTAAACGTTCTAAATTTAAGTTACAGAACAGGACCTTTTGCAACAACAGGAATTCCTTTGATGGATGGAATGCTGGATTATGCAAATATGTTAAATGAAAGGGATGGTGGAATTGGTGGTCAAAAATACAACATGATTGAGTGTGAGACTGGTTACAGCACAGATAAGGGTGTTGAATGTTATTCAAAACTTAAGGGTGATAATATTTTGACGGTTCACCCATGGTCTACGGGCATAACCCTTCAAGTAATTCCCAAAGCTGGTGTTGATAGAATACCAGTCCTTTCAACGGCCTATGGACTCTCTGCGGCTGCAGATGGAAATACTTTTCCCTGGGTTTTTAACTTTCCAGCAACTTACTGGGATGGAGCATCAATCATATTGAAGTACATTGGTGGGTACGACATGAGAGGACTCAAGGGGAAAAAGCTTGTTTTGCTTCACCTAGACCATCCATACGGGAAAGAGCCTATCCCTTTGTTCAAAGATTTATCAAAAGTATATGGATATGAATTTATTCCTATTCCTGTAGGTCTCAAGGAAATGCAAAATCAATCAGCACAGTGGCT
>LNZD02000014.1:0-31284 GCA_001469005.2 SAR324 cluster bacterium lautmerah10 | reverse complement strand
CAAATAAGAAGAG
The DNA here is from genome assembly GCA_001469005.2 of SAR324 cluster bacterium lautmerah10. Classification (GTDB taxonomy): domain Bacteria; phylum SAR324; class SAR324; order SAR324; family NAC60-12; genus UBA1014. Next base: position 31,271 of record LNZD02000014.1, on the reverse strand, counting down.
AGAAGCCTGATTATGTGATGATGTGGGGGTGGGGTGCAATGAATCCGGGAGCAATTAATGAAGCTGTAAAAACCAGGTTTGATATGAACAGGTTCATTGGCATTTGGTGGTCTGGACATGATGATGACTTAATGGTCGCTGGGCAAAAAGCGAAAGGTTACAAAGCACTAAGTTGGAATATACCAGGGAAGTATCCAGTTATTGATGATATCAAGAAATATGTAATCGATAAGGGATTATCCAAAATTAAAAATGCTGATACGATTTATAGGAATTTTTATACGAGAGGGATAATCATCAGTATGATGCAAGCTGAAGCAATCAGGACTGCTCAAAAACATTTCAACACTTCAAAAGTTAATGCGGAACAAGTTAGATGGGGATTAGAAAATCTCAATATAACGGAAGCAAGACTTGAAGAATTGGGTATGAAAGGAATGGGTTATCCTATAAAAACTTCATGTGAAGATCATAGTGGCCACCATCCAGCATGGGTACTTGAATGGAATGGAAAAGAGTTTGAGCCAATAACAAATCTTATTGCTCCAATGAACGATGTCGTTAGGCCAATGCTTGAAGAGGCTGCAAATAAATATGCAGAAAGCAATTCTCCTTGGCCAGGAAGAAACAACATACCTTGTAATTAAATTTCAAAAACAATTTTGTTAGAAATTAATAATATCGAGGTTATTTATGATCACGTCATTCTTGTTTTAAAAGGAGTATCCTTAACGGTTGATAAGGATGGCGTGGTTGCTTTGTTAGGAGCCAACGGAGCAGGCAAGACCACGACATTGAAGGCGATCTCGAATCTTCTTCAGGCGGAACGGGGTGAAGTCACCAAGGGCAGTATCGAGTTTGAGGGGCAGGCGGTTCATTCCTTGACTCCGAATGAATTGGTGAAGATGGGCTGCATCCAGGTGATGGAAGGCCGGCATGTGTTTGAGCATCTGACCACAGAAGAGAACCTGCTTACCGGGGCCTATACCCGGCGTGACGGTCGTTCCGGGATTCGGCGCGATCTTGAGCAGGTTTATCACTATTTTCCCCGCCTCAAGGAACGGAGAAGCAGTCAGGCAGGTTACACTTCCGGCGGAGAGCAACAGATGATGGCCATCGGCAGGGCACTCATGTCACGTCCGAAAATGATTTTACTCGACGAACCATCGATGGGTCTTGCTCCCCAACTGGTTGAGGAAATCTTTGAAATCGTCAAGGATCTTAATCAGAAAGAAGGTGTCAGTTTTCTTCTGGCAGAACAGAACACGAACATCGCACTGAAATACGCTACCTACGGTTACATTCTTGAAAACGGAAGGGTGGTGATGGATGGAACTGCGGAAGACCTGAAAAACAATGAAGACGTCAAGGAATTCTATCTTGGTGTAGGTGCCGAAGGTCGTGCCAGTTTCAGAGATGTGAAACATTACCGCAGGCGAAAGCGCTGGCTGGGTTGATCTTCCGGACTTGTATTCCACCCCAATATTCTTCCAGTCATTCCATTTACTCAGTATAATTTCATCTTTGATCTTGAAATCCTTGGATGAAGTTTCTATAAAATTAAGTCGTTTTATTTCAATATCTTCGACCCTTTTGCCGTCATGATAGTCGTCGACGCACTCAGTAAACAGTTTGGCCAGTTTCAGGCCGTTGATGAAATTTCATTCGAAGTACAACGCGGGGAGGTAGTAGGTTTTCTCGGGCCTAACGGTGCCGGGAAATCAACCACCATGAAGATGCTGACCTGTTACCTGCCTCCGACTTCGGGGAATGCGGAAGTCAATGGCTTCAGCATCAACAGCCAAAGACTACAGGTGCAGGAACAGATCGGATATTTACCAGAAAGTGCACCGTCTTACAACGAAATGCAGGTGGAAGAATTTCTCAGTTTCATCGGCGAAGTCAGAGGATATACAGGTTCCGAATTAAGAAGAAGGGTCGGTCGGGTTTTGGAATTGACCTCACTCCAGGAAGCCCGCAAGCAAATCATCGATACCCTATCCAAGGGATTCCGGCAGAGAACCTGCCTTGCCCAGGCACTCATTCACGATCCACCTGTTTTGATTCTTGATGAACCTACTGATGGACTTGATCCGAATCAGAAGCATGAGGTGCGGGAATTGATCCGCAGGATGAGTGAAGAACGGACGATTCTTGTTTCCACCCACATCCTCGAAGAAGTCGAGGCGGTCTGCACTCGCGCATTGATCATTTCGGAAGGCCGTCTGGTAGGACTGGGGACCCCCGATGAGCTATTATCACAATCCATTTACCGGAATGCGATCACGCTAAGTGTGTCTGGAGTCAATGCAGAAACGTTGTTGGAAGACCTCAACGGTCTGGAACAGGTCTATTCGGTGGAACGTCTTGAAGATATGCCGAATGGTGCGATTACGGTCCGGGTCTTTCCTAAAGACCGCGAATCGATTTCCAGTGAGCTCGAGAAGTTTTTAAAGAAAAAGAAAATGTCCATTGAACAGTTTTTTGTGGAACGAGGAAGACTCGATGAGGTTTTCCGCAAATTGACCCTTGGAAATTAAGCAGGGGAAGGTATGAAAGGTCTTTTTCCAATTTTTAAACGTGAACTGCTGGCCTATTTCAGGTCTCCGGTAGCCTACGTCTTCATCATCATTTTTCTGGCAGCCAATGCCGGGTGTACGTTTCTTCTCGGGAATTTCTACAACTCGAACCAAGCAAGCCTTGAAAATTCTTTTCTTTTTCACCCCTGGCTTTATCTGTTCCTGATCCCTGCAGTGGGAATGCGGCTTTGGGCAGAAGAACGACGTTCGGGAACCGGTGAATTGTTGCTGACCCTCCCGGTCCGAACCAGTGTTACCGTGTTCGGTAAATTCCTGGCAGGATGGGCTTTCATTGCGGTAGCTCTGGTGTTGACTTTTCCAATGATCATCACGGTTCATTTTCTCGGATTTCCGGACAACGGCCCAATCATCACAGGATACCTCGGGAGTTTATTGATGGCTGGGGCATATTTGGCGATTGCGAGCTTTACTTCCGCCTTAACCAAAAATCAGGTCATCAGTTTTATCATCAGTGTCAACATCTGTCTTATTTTGGTTCTTTTGGGGTGGGGAGTGATGTCCGAAATGCTGAACGCGGTGTTCCCGGTGTGGCTCACTGATGTGATCAGTCAGTTCAGTTTTACCACTCATTTTGATGCGATCCGGAGAGGGGTGGTCGATTTCAGGGATATCGTTTATTTCCTCTCGATCATCATTTTCATGCTGATGACCAACGTTGTTGTGCTTGAATCCAAAAAAGGTTCCTGATTCCGGAAGCAATCATTCGATACCATTTCAATCCAGATTGAATTTATCTTATGTCTCGTAACTGGTCTTATTCATCCTTAAGCATCCTGCTTCTTTTTATCTGCTTGATTGCGGTCAATGTGGTGGCCTATTACCTGCCGATGCGAGCAGATATGACCGCGGAAAAGCTCTACACCATTTCAGAGGGGTCGCGTTCCATTCTCTCAGGGTTAAAAGATCCGCTTCGCATCAAATACTACTTTTCCGCCAGCAGTGAAGAACTGCCTCCCTACATTAAAAATTATGCAGAACGGGTGCGTGAAGTCCTGGAAGAGTATGAAAACCTGTCTTCAGGACGAATCACTCTGGAAACTTTTGATCCCAAACCGGATACCGAAGAAGAGGAATGGGCGGAACGTTATGGGATCAATGCCGTTACCCTTCCTCAGGGAAGCAGATTGTATTTCGGTGCTGTCGTCCTGATGCTGGATCAGGAGATGACCTTACCTTTTTTCGATCCCAGGCGGGAAAGATTTTTAGAGTATGATCTGACCCAAGCGATTTACAAAGTCAGTCAAACCGAGCGTCCGAAAATAGGAATCCTCTCCACGCTGAATCTGAGCGGGGGGCGCAGTATGATTCCCGGACAAAGACCGGCAGAAAAATGGGTATTTCTGGGAGAGATGGAAAAGACCATGGAAGTGGTTAATCTGCCGTTGGATACCGAGGAGATTGCCGACGACATAGGTTTGTTGCTGGTCATGCACCCCAAGGAATTCAGTGACAGTTTGGTTTATGCTATCGATCAGTTTGTGCTTCGCGGTGGGAAAACCATTGTCATGGTTGATCCGAACGGAAGGGCTGATCTGGCATCACCGATGAACCAGATGGGAAGACAACCCCAGATTGCGAGCAACCTTCCGAAACTATTTGAGAAATGGGGGGTCGATTATGATGTGTCCAAAGTCAGTGGAGATCCGACCTTCGGTACCCCGGTCAATACCGGCAGCGGGGTGATGCGTTTCCCAATGTGGATGTCATTCAATGCCCAGGCTTTGGATCAGACTCACCCGGTGACGTCTCAGTTGGAAAACGTTCTGTTTGTCGAAGCCGGTGCGCTCTCCAAAGCCAAGGACAGTAAACACGAATACACGCCGCTTCTTTCCCTTTCCGACAAGAGTGGAATTCTTGATGCTTTCATGCTCCGTTTTGTCCAACCGAACCAGATCAGTCGTGACCTAAAACCGGATAATCAAAGCAAATCCCTGATTGCCAGGGTCTCAGGTAAATTTGAAACAGCATTTCCGGGAGGTCGTCCCCCGGCTGAGAAAAAGGAGGGAGAAGAGCAACCCGAACCTCAACAGCCTCTGAATCATGAACATTTGAATGCTGCTCAGGAAGCAACCTCGGTCATGGTGTTCAGTGATATTGATTTCATCAGTGATGATTTTTCCGTGCAGAAGATGAATTTTCTTGGGCAGAGAATCATTCAGCCTGCAAATGATAATTTGAACCTGATGCTGAACGCGGTGGAACACCTTTCTGGAAATGAGGCGTTGATGAGCATCCGTTCCCGGGGACAATCTGCCCGGCCCTTCACCAGATTGCAGGCGATGCAGGTCGAAGCACAGATGAAATTCCAGGACGAAGAGTCCCGTCTCCAGGAAACCCTGAAACAGGTTCAAAACCAGCTCGATACCCTGCTTGAATCGGCAGGTAAAAAAGGTGAGACCGAAGTCATTCTTCCTCCTGAAATGCAGGCAGAAATCAAACGATTTCGAGGCGAAGAACGGCAGACAAGGAAAAAGCTTAGAGAGGTTAGAAAAGTCCTCAGGCAGGACATCGAAAGTCTGGGAACACGGCTGACGGTTATCAACATGCTCGCTGTTCCATTGATTGTCGGAATCATCGGCTTCTTTTTCTACCGATCCAGGTTACAGGCCAGGAATACAAGAGCGGTTTCCTGAGAACATTCCCGGCTTGATGTAAGTTTCCGGAAAAGCATTATTTCTCTCCATTCATCAGCGGTTTTTTTTCTTAAAATCCTGAAAATCTTCTGCTTCTTCATAGGGTTCAGTGAATCTGCAGAAATCTGAAAACCCTGCATCTGCTCCAGTGTTCCATCTTAATGCGGATCCCGAAGCACGTCCCGGAGGTCGTTGGACTGATCGGCAGTTGAGCTTTGGTCTTCAGGTGCGAGATGCGCTCCATCTCACTTATGTATTTTATGAATGGGAGGCAGAGGCCTACCCAGGATTCATGGTGGAGCCGTGGTTACACATCAGGCTCGATCATCAGAACTTTTGTTTTGGAAATTGGTGGGGATGGAAGATTCAATTTGATCCCGGATGCAATCTCCCCAATAGATTGGCTTATGCGATTCTGTTAGAAAAAAAGGATGATCAGTCGAATTGGGTGCTCGATCCATTCAGCAGAGTTTGTGCCGGAGGAGAATACTGGAATCGTCCTATTTGTTTTCAGATCGAACCGGATTCTTACAAACTCCAGCAGATAAACCGTTCGCCTGGGTCTCATTTTCAGGGATTACGCCGGCTGGCAGCAATCAAGCCACAAGAACCTGTTCTTCGTCCCAATCGTCCTGAACTCAATTTGAGCCAATGCATTATTTACGAATGTCATGTCAGGGGCATGACGAGGCTCGCTCATGAAGGAATGGATCGGCAGGCAGCAAAGGGGACCTTCAAGGCCTTAAGTGAAACAATACCTCATCTGAAAAAACTAGGAATCAACGTAGTAGAGTTGCTGCCGGTTTTTGAATTTGATGAAAACGAGAATCCCCTCCGGCATCCTGATTCTGGAAACCGGCTTCTCAATTACTGGGGATACTCCCCCATCCTGTTTCAAGTTCCAAAACAGAGTTACGCGAAGGATTTCAACAATCCCGAGATCGAATTCCGTCGGATGGTGGATGCCTTTCATCAAGCAGGTATCGAAGTCTGGTTGGATGTGGTTTTCAATCATACTGCAGAACTGGACGACTCCGGACCCGCGGAACACTTTAAATTATTGGGCCGGGAAGACTGGTATCTGTTGAGCAAGGATGGAGAATTCCTAAATTTTTCCGGATGCGGAAATACATTCAAATGCGCGGGTCCAGGAGCACGGAGGATGATTCGGGATTCCCTTGTTTATTGGGCTCAGAATCTTGGGGTTGACGGTTTCCGCTTTGATTTGGCAAGTATCCTGGAACGTGATCCAAATGGAAATTTTCACCAAGGTTCGGAATTACTGTGGGAGTTAAAAAACGATCCGGAACTTGCTGGAATCAAAATGATCGCCGAACCCTGGGATGCCGTTGGAGGATACCGTCTCGGGTATCCCTCAAAAAATGCGAATTGGGCCGAGTGGAATGATTCATTTCGGGACACGGTCCGAAAGGCGGTGAGAGGAGAGGAGGGGCAAATGACGGCATTGAAAGAAGCCATTCTTGGAAGCCCGGGAAAATTTGGTTCGACCGAAAAAGGCCGGGAGTTCAGCATTAATTTCATCACCTCCCACGATGGCATGACTCTCAATGACCTGGTCAGTTACAACATTAAGTACAATCTCGAAAACGGAGAAGAAAACAGGGATGGCCATCATTCTGAGTTCTCATTCAATTGCGGGATTGAAGGTCCGACTCAAGATGCAGAAGTCCTGGAATTACGACGAAGGAAAATTAGGCTGATGCATTTTCTTCTTCAGGTTTCAAATGGGATCCCAATGATCCTTGCAGGAGATGAAATGTTGCGGACCCAATTGGGAAATAACAATGCCTACTGTCATGATTCTCCTTTAACCTGGGTTGACTGGACCCTGGCGGAACGTAACTCAGAACTGGTGGAATATGTCGGCTCTTTGATTGATTTCCGCAAGAAGAACTTCGGATTTCTATTTTCTGAAACCAGCCACTATCGATGGTTTAATGCAATCGGGGAAGAGGAGTCCTTGGAAGAATACGTCCGTACCCTGCATTGGCAGGTTCTTAATCAACAATCACCTGAAACGGAATTTCGTTTCCTGGTGAATTGCTTCGATCGTCCTGTTGAGTTTCGGGTTCCTGAAAAAAATGAATGGGAGTTGATATTGGATAGTTATGGAGATGTTTTGGGACCCATATCCTGGGAGAAGCCCGGTTCGGTATGGGTTGAGGGATTTTCAGCGAAATGCTTGAAATTCAGGGGCGATGGAAAGTTGGTGTATTGAATTATGAGGACAACTCTCAAAATTTGTATAAAGCGAAATTTTCGGTTCGCTTAATGAAGTGCTTGAAGAATTTTTAATTCACTAAGCCGCAGCAGCAACAGCCATTTCGGCGGCCTCTCCAAGTCCGTCCGCCATTTGTAAACGATCTCCGAAACCTGAAGATCCGATGATCTTCTGGGCTTCTTCTGCATTGGTCCCTTCGAGTCTTACCACCACTGGAATCTGCAAATTGACTTTACGGAAGGCCTCGACGATTCCGGATGCAACCATGTCACATCGCACGATGCCTCCGAATATATTGATCAGAATGCATCGTACGTTGGGATCCTGGGTGATGATCTGAAAGCCCTTCTCTACGGTTTCTTCGGTCGCGGTGCCGCCTACATCAAGGAAATTTGCGGGTTCTCCTCCATAGGTTTTGATGATGTCCATTGTACCCATTGCCAAACCGGCCCCGTTGACCATGCATCCGATCGAACCGTCGAGCTTGATGTAATTCAGTTCGTACTCTCCGGCTTCCGTTTCGAGAGGATCCTCTTCAGCAAGGTCTCTCATGTCAGCATTGTCTCGGTGACGGAATAAAGCGTTATCATCAAAGCTGAGTTTGGCATCGAGGGCCACTACCCGGTCGTCGCCGGTAAGAACCAGGGGATTGATCTCGACGAGGCTGCAATCCTCATGGACAAAGGTTTGATAAAGGGAACTGAAAAGTTTTGCAGCAGGCCGGAGAAGTTTGGGATTGATTTGATCGATTCCAAGTCCGTAAGCCAGTTCTGATGCCTGATAGGGAAGCAGACCCAGTGATGGATCGGCAAAAATTTTGAGAATTTTTTCCGGTGTGTTGGCTGCCACTTCCTCAATGTCCATTCCACCCTCGGTCGATGCAAGCAGGACAACAGACTGCTTGGTTCGGTCAACCAGCACCGAACAGTAAAGTTCCTTGATGATTTCCATGCCTTCTTCGATCAGAACCCTGAGCACTTTTTGCCCGGCGGGTCCGGTCTGTTTGGTCACCAGTTGCATGCCCAGGATTTTTTCTGCGTTTTCCCGGACTTCCTCCAACCCGCGGCAGACTTTGACTCCACCGCCCTTACCGCGTCCACCGGCATGGATCTGAGCCTTGACCACCCAGACTTCTCCGCCTAACTCTCTCGCAGCATCGACGGCTTCCTCTACAGATTCTGCAACTTTGCTTCGGGGCACCGGAACCCCATATCGTGAAAGAACCTGTTTGGCCTGGAATTCGTGAATTTTCATGGTGGAAATGGTGAATAGATTTAATTTTAGGGTTCCCCGACCCGGAGGTCGGGATTTGTTTCAGGGTAATTTCAGCCCATTATATCACTGACGGCTTCGCGTTCCATTTCAAGTTCTTCCCGGGTAGCCTGGACTTTTTGTTGCCCAAATTCATTCAGTTCCAGACTTTGAACAACTTCGTACTCGTAATTACCCAGACTTCTCAAAGGATAGCTGAACATGATTCCTTCAGGAATCCCGTAACTTCCATCACTGGGGATGGCAGTACTGAACCATTCTCCGTCAGGGGTGGGGTTGTTGAGCCGCTGAATGGTATCGACGACAGCATTGGCAGCAGATGCTGCAGATGAAGCCCCACGGGCTTTAATGATCGCTGCACCACGTTGCTGTACGGATTTGATAAAATCTCCCTGAAGCCAGCCTTCATCCTGAATGACTTCTGTTACCGGCTTCCCATAAATGCTGGCATTATAGAAATCTGGATATTGGGTCGCACTATGGTTGCCCCAGATGCAAAGATTTTTCACATCACTGATATCGCTGCCTGATCTCTCGGCCAGTTGTCGGCGAGCACGATTCTCGTCAAGTGCAGTCATGGCGAACCAGCGGTTCTTGGGGATGCTTGGGGCATGACTCATGGCGATCATGCAATTGGTATTGCATGGATTGCCGATGACGAGGATTTTTGCCCGATCTCCGGCTTGTTCCTCGATGGCTTTGCCCTGTCCGACAAAGATACCTCCGTTGACACGAAGGAGGTCGTTGCGCTCCATCCCTGCTTTTCTTGGTGCAGCACCCACCAGCAGAATCCAATCTGTATCTTTGAATGCGACTCCTGCATCGGAGGTGGTGGTAATTTTTTGGAGAAGTGGAAAGGCGCAATCGTCCAATTCCATTTTGACTCCCTCGAGTGCCGGAAGTGCAGGTTCCAATTCCAAAAGCTGCAACTCGACCTTGGTATCTGGACCAAAAACGGATCCGGATGCAATCCTAAATAAAAGGGCATATCCGATCTGACCGGCAGCACCGGTAACAGCAACTTTGACTGTATTCATTAGGTCTCCTTCTTATTGGAGGGTTGATCCCCGAAAAATTATTTTTTCGGAGATCTCCTCTTCAAGTTAAATGAGTTAACCCCGCTCAAAATTAAGGGTGAAGCGTACCCTGCATCTTTGGGAAATCTTCTCTTTCTGAGTTCGTGTTCTTAGAACTTTATGGATCAAATGCAACATTATCTTCTTCTGTTCAGTGATAACTTAGCTTTTCAGTTACAAATCACGGATGAACTACATCATATTGAATGGAACCGATCATTACAATTGGTAATCAACGCAATATTGACATGATCAATTGAATTTTCTGGGCAATGATTTGCGCTGAAGAAGGACACTCATTTTCTCATCCATAGAGCAAAAACCTCAAAATCATGATTTCCTGAAAATCTATAAACCTCTCAAAAACGTAATTTTTAATTATTCGAAAAAATAATTTTAAGTTTAATAAATCCAAGCAGGACTATTTCATCTGTAAATCCTAATCAAATCATTAGCGATTGACTTATTATAGAGTCTCAGAAATAATATTTGACTTTACAAAAAATATTTCATGCTGGTTAACTCTGTTTCAAGTTTAGCGAGCATGAACGAATATAAACCCTAACCAGTGCTCTATTCAGAGCCTTAACCTCCAGAGGTCTTGTGACATCCACTGAAACCAAACCAGAATCAACCGAAAATCTTGAACCAATTGTTTTCTTTGAAGAAGAAGAAGACTTCAATCAGCTTTATGAAGAAAGTCTGATAGGAATCAAGGAACAGGATATCGTCCATGCAAAAGTTAGTGAAGTCGGAAAAGATTTTGTCATTATTGATTTTGGTTACAAATCCGATTGCCGGATCCCGCTTGAAGAATTTCAGAATTTTGAGGGAGAAATTGATGTACAGGCTGGTGATACGGTTGAAGTCTATGTTGAGGCTTTGGAAGATGAAGACGGAGTTACTCAGCTTTCAAAAAGAAAGGCAGAAAAACTCAGAACTTGGCAGAAGATCGGTGAGATTTTTGAAGAGGGGGGTCTGGTACGGGGGATGATTACCGCACGCATCAAGGGTGGGCTTTCGGTAGATATTGGAGTCAAGGCTTTCCTGCCTGGCTCACAGGTGGATCTGCGCCCGGTCAGAAACCTGGATAAGCTGCTTGGTGAAAGTTTCGATTTCAAAATTCTGAAATACAATCAGAAACGTGGAAACATTGTTCTATCAAGACGTGCGCTTCTGGAAATCGACCGAGAGGAAAAGCGAAAGAAAACTCTGCAGATTCTCAAAGAGGGAGCAGTCATCACAGGACATGTGAAAAACATTACCGATTATGGGGTGTTCGTCGATTTAGGGGGTGTGGATGGCCTGTTGCACATCACTGATATGACCTGGGGCAGAATAGTACATCCTTCTGAAATGTTTGGAATCGGAGACGAAGTTGAAGTTTTGATTCTTAAGTATTTCCCTGATGATCAAAAAGTGTCCCTTGGCCTCAAGCAATTGAGTAACAACCCCTGGGAAGCGGTTGAGAAAAAATATGAAATTGGAACAAGAGTCGGTGGCAAGATTGTCAGTATCACAGACTATGGTGCCTTCATCGAACTGGAACCGGGAGTTGAAGGATTGATTCATATTTCTGAAATGTCCTGGACGAAGAAAGTTCGTCATCCCTCAAAAATTGTCCAAATGGGGGATGAAGTGGAAGCTTTGGTCAAAGATCTCGATATCGAGCGCAAGCGGATCTCACTTTCCATGAAAGAAGCCGAACCAAATCCATGGAAACTTGCGATGGAACGTTATCCCATCGGAAGTGTTGTTCACGGAAAAGTCAGAAACATCACCGATTTTGGTATCTTCATCGGACTTGATGAAGGTATTGATGGTTTAGTTCATGTGTCCGATATTTCCTGGAATCAAAGGCTCAGTAAGCCCTCTGAAATTACAAAAAAAGGTGAAGATATTGAAGTCAAGGTACTGAACATCGATATCTCCCAGGAGCGATTATCTCTCGGCATTAAACAACTTACAGAAGATCCTTGGAAAAACCTGGATGAAAAATATCCTTTGAATGCAGAGGTGACTGGAACGGTTGTCAACCTGACAGATTTTGGGATTTTTGTCGAAGTTTCCGAAGGAGTGGAAGGGCTTGTCCATATTTCAGAGATTGACACTGAAATTCCAAAAGAAAAACTGCAGCAGTTTTATCCGGTAAATGCACAGATCAGAGCAAGAGTCATCAAAGTAGACTTAGAGGAAAGACGACTTGGCTTGAGCATCATCGAGGTAACGGAAACTCCTGCCGAAAGTGAGTCATCTGCCTCTTCTAATTCTGAGGAAACCATCGAGCCGGAAGCAGAGGTAAAGCAGGAAGAGGCAAAAGTTGAAGCAGAAGAAACACCTGAAGCAGAGACGATTGCCGCTGAACAAACAGAAACTCCATCGGATCCGGTCGCTTCTGAAGAAGAGGAAGTAAAAGCTGAAAAGCCTAAAAAGAAAACCAGGGCTAAAGCAAAAAAAGCTGAGAAAGAAGCAGAACCGAGCGCAGAAGAAAAGCAGGAAGATTCTGTTGAAGAAGAAACAGAAACTTCCTAACCCCTCCTAAAAATTTCTCTAAAATTTGGGTTAAGTTTTTCTACGAAAAGCCGATAACGCAAATAAGATACAATTCTGCCTGAATGGATCGGGCAGAATACTTATTTCGTTGATCCCTTTTCGGAGAACAGCCGATGCTTACCCACATGTTAGACCTTGAACTCCAGAAAAAAATTCAATCCAAAGAATTTGAACATTCTGTGGATCAGGCAGTCCAATCGTTTCTTTATGATTTGGATTTTATGCTTTTGGAGGAGCAACACAGTTTGACCCGTACCCGGCGTCCGCTGGTCAAACCCTTCGTCCCTCAAGAATCACTGATTCCTGCTGCCTGAAGATTTCATCCGTTTCGAACCGGAGCAAGGTTTGTCAGTGATCCGGCGGATTTGGAATCTGGTTGATTTCCGGATTGTGTCTCCTGGATTGTATGTGTTGTCTGGGATGGTAGAACACAATCCGGGAGAAGGATCTCAAATATAACACCAGTTCCATTCTTTAGGTTTCTCCCTCGGATCAATCCTCCATGCAGGTCAATCAGTTTTTTGCAGATGGCTAATCCGAGTCCCGTTCCTTGTTGTTTTCCTTCCGTTCTGAACGCCTCAAATAAATTCTTTTCAATCTTATCCGGGATCGGGGAGCCATTGTCATAAACCTGAACCTGGAAGTCATTATTGTGGAGTGTTGACATACGCACCTGAATCAAGCCGTCATCTTCATCATCCTGAAGTTTTTCCCACGAATTTTTAACTAGATTAACAATCACCCTGCAAATTTTCCTGCAGTCGATTTTAATCGGTAGCATCTGATCCTTGGGGTCGATCACATACTCCAGTCTGAGTTCTCCGATAAAACCAAGTTGGGCATCAAGTTGTTCCTTAAAATCCTCAAGGTTTAACTGTTCAGGATGAAGTTCCATTTTGCCTTTGGCAAATTCGACGATGTCTCCGGTTAGTCCTGAAATATTGACGGAAGACTGTTTGATGCGGCGGATGAAAGTCAAGGAGCGGACTAAATCCATCGGATGAATGGCATCCTTTTCAAGCATCTTCAAAACAAGGGTGGAAAAACTGAGGATTGATCCATTGGCATTCCCAATATCATGGCCGAATTCTGCAACAGCATATCCCAATTCAACCAGCCTTCTTTCCTGTTCCTTCGCTTTTTTCAAGGAAACCACGGTTTTTTCCAGTTGTTCCTTGGAAAGCTCAATTTCCTGAAAGTTGCGTGCAAGTTCATCCTGGGATGTCTGGAAACGGTCCCAGAGTTCTTTAAGCATCATAATCCGAAGATCAATGCCTGAACGGATCCGGTCTGAAGTGCTGATTTCCAATTCTCCCTCTTCATGTTCTCTTCGATAAGAAAGGAATTGACGACAGAGAATATCCACCTGATGGTTGATTAACCTGGTTCTGAGATAGATCAAAACCGCCACGGTTAAGAGCGCTGTGCCGAGACTCAGGGCAATGTGGGGAATCTGAAATAACCAGGGATCCTCAATGATCAGATTCTGGGCGGAATTGGCTGAAGCAGCAGGGTAATTGGGAAGAAGTTTTGAACTTATCCAATATGTGATGCCAAAAACAAGAATGGAAAGAAAAGCCAGGCGGTAGATACTTAATTGTGTCCGTTGAAGCTTTTTTTCTAAGGGAGAACTGCTAAGTTTGGATTGGGGAATGAGACTTGATTCCCTTTTCGGTCTACGCTTGTGCCTGCGTTGTTTCAGCAGGGCAGGTTTTTTTTCACTGTAAGACAACGGTTTCCATTCCGTTAAAGATGATGCCTTCCTTGGCAAAAAAGAGAAGATTCTGAAATTTAGAATCTAGACATGGTTCATTAAGTAATGAAATTAATTATCTTTAATTACGATATGTTGCAAGCGTATATATGATTTTTCATAAAAGATTGTTATTCCTAGGCTTTTAGAAAACAAAATAATTTTTTTATGGTTGTATTGTCGATTCATAATCTCAGACTATCGAGATGATACAATGGATCATCTAATAACATTCATCACCGTATGTTAATACAATGATTTGATTCTTGAGTTTATGATTCTTAAAAGTAAACTATTAGGGATCATTAACTCATTTACCATCCAACAAAACAGGAATAATGGAAAACAATCAAAGCAGTCCAGAAACGAATTTTAGTGATTATAAAATTGCAGATTTATCGCTCTCTGATTTGGGACGCAGAAAAATTGGTATCGCGGAAGGAGAAATGCCGGGTTTGATGGCGTTGAGAAAGGAATACGGGAACGAAAAGCCTCTAGCCGGGGCAAGGATTACGGGTTCATTGCACATGACGGTTGAAACTGCAGTTTTGATCGAGACTTTAGTAGAATTGGGAGCTGAAGTACGCTGGTCTTCCTGTAATATTTTTTCTACCCAGGATGAAGCTGCTGCGGCCATTGCTGCAGCAGGAATTCCGGTTTTTGCATGGAAAGGAGAGACCGAGGAAGAATACTGGTGGTGTATCGAACAAACCCTCAAATGGGAGGGAAATGAAGGTCCAAATTTGCTTCTTGATGATGGGGGAGATTTGACCTGGTATGTTCATGACAAATATCCGCAATTGCTTGACAACATTATGGGGCTTTCAGAAGAAACCACTACTGGGGTACACCGTCTTCATCAGATGGCTCGGAAGAATGAGCTCAAGGTTCCTGCCTACAATGTGAATGATTCGGTGACCAAGAGTAAGTTCGACAATCTTTACGGATGCCGTGAATCCCTTGTAGACGGAATCAAGCGGGCAACAGACGTGATGATTGCAGGCAAATTAGCAGTGGTTGCAGGATATGGTGATGTAGGAAAAGGTTCTGCAGCCTCACTCCGTAATCAAGGAGCAAGAGTCGTGGTGACAGAAATCGATCCAATCTGCGCACTTCAGGCGGTGATGGAAGGATATCAGGTGGTTCGAATGGAAGAAGTCGCTGCGGAGGCCGATATTTTTGTCACGGCTACCGGTTGTGCGGGTATCATTCGCAGAGAACACATGGATCAGATGAAAAACGACGCAATCGTTTGCAATATCGGACATTTCGATATAGAAATTGATGTGGCCTCGTTGAACGATGATCCTTCAATCAACAAAATCAATGTGAAACCCCAGGTGGATCAATACATCTGGGATTCTGGTAAAAGGATCATCCTTCTTGCAGAAGGGCGTCTGGTTAATTTAGGGTGTGCCACGGGGCACCCTTCATTTGTGATGTCCAACAGTTTTTGTAATCAGGTTCTGGCGCAGATGGATCTCTATGAAAAAGGGAAACAATATGAGAATCAGGTCTATGTCCTTCCTAAGGAATTGGATGAAAAAGTCGCGCGTCTTCACCTAGACCAACTTGGAGTCCACTTGACCGAACTTCAGCAAGACCAAGCGGATTATCTTGGAATTCCTACAAAGGGGCCGTTCAAGCCTGAACATTACCGGTACTGAATGATGGACTCCGCATCGTTGAGGCGGGCCTTCTCACGGTTTGCTACGGGCATAACCGTCATCACCACAAGGAATGAAGAAGGTACCGCCTGCGGAGTCACCATCAATTCTTTCAGTTCCCTTTCCCTTGAACCAGCTCTGGTTCAGTTCAATCTGAGGAAAGAATCCACCCTTCGGGACTTCATTGAGACTCATGGTTTCTTTGGCGTGAATGTTCTCAATGCCAATCAGTCCCATCTTTCGGATCGTTTCGCACTGAGTGATAAATCTGCCAAGATGGATGATATTCCATTACGTGAATCAACATTCGGTCTTCCAATCTTTTCGGATGCATTGGCGGTCTATGAATGCCGTTGGAAAAAAAATTATGATGGAGGTGATCACGTGATCGTTCTTGGTGAAGTAGAAAATCTGCATCTTGGTTCTGGGGCCCCGCTTTTGTATTACGAAAGTCGTTATGCCCGATTGGAACAAACGGAATAGGTTTTCATCATGAAAAAAAGTTTTGTTGTCAGATGGTTTGAACTTTTGATTGTTCTGGTTTTGTTATTGGGATTATCAGGTTGTCCCTCAGGACCAGATATGGAATTTGTCAGCGCCGGTGTTGACGAAAACCTGGAAGAGGTTCCAGTGCCTCCAACCATGAAGGAACTCCTTTCCAACAAATCAAACATTGCTTTCCTTCCCATTCAATATTCCGAGGGATTGACTCGATATCATCGAGTTCTCAGCAATGCATTCGTGATGTCGGTCCTGGAAGAGTATGGGGACCTGGAAGTGATCGACGAGGTTTATGTTCAAAACCACCTTGAGCGGACGGAATTTCGTGAATTGAAAAGAATGGTCGAGGAAGAAAAATTCCGCCGGTATGAACAACCGTTGGTGGAAAGAGTGATCCGTTTCGGAAAATCCTTGGGCGTTAGTTACATTGGTTTAATGAGTGTCCATACCAGTCCGGTTCGTGTTTCCGCAAACGATTGGAGTACTTACATTACATTCCGGATCATGCGGGTGGAGGATCCTCCGGACAGTAGTTACATGAATCACGAGTTCACGTTCATTTTTTCAGAATCAAATTCACTTTGGGAAGAATTGGGAGCGCAAATCCGTGGAAAATTTCCTTTGGGCGGATTCATTCTGGAATCCCGGGGAGGGCGGAGTTATGCCCGAATCAGCATCGGCCGAAGAAACCGGGTCGAAATGGATCAGCATTGTAAAATCTTCAGGCGTATCCGCAAAGAATCCCAGGATTCTGAAAATAACTTAATTCAGGTTACGGATTTCGACCTGCTTGGAAAAATGCAGATTTTCAATATCCAAGAAGATTTTTCCTGGGGACGGGTCGAACCGGAAGCGCGGAAGAAAATTTTGAAAGGCGACGCCGTACGCTGTTATTGAACTCCAGCAGAACCTCAAACCCCTCCGTCTCCCATGAATCCCACCGGAGATGAATGTTCCATGAAGGGGCTTGCTTCTAAGAAAAAAGAACTTCGTCAGGAAATGCTTCGTTCTCGAAGACAACTTTCTGAAATTCAAAGGAAATCCCATTCCGAAAATATTTTTTCTGAACTGACCAAGGATGAACGATTGCGAGAATTTCAATTCGTTCATTGTTTTGTAGGACAGTCTGACGAACCGGACACCCTTCCCATCCTTGAATGGATGCTTAATCAGGGGAAAAAAGTCGCGGTTCCCTGCGTTGACTCAGATAAAGTTGAATTACAGCACAGTTTNNGGTTATGGTAGAGGATATTACGACCGTTTCCTGAAAAAAACAGAGGGGTTTCGGGTTGGGGTGTGTTATGAATCTCAGATTGTGGATCAGGTACCGATGGAAGCCCATGATATTCATATGCAGGCCCTTATCAGTCAAAAGGGTTTTCAGAATCTTTCCTGAAATTCATATTTTCTCTTAATCCTCAGGCAGTGTCCTGACCTGAAGGCAGTTGACATAGCCTTCCCCGGTCATGATGTCTGCGACGACGACGATGGATATTCCTGAAGGCATATCCTGCTTCTTCTTGAGTAACCTCAAAGCATTTTGAATGGTAAGCTCAGGATCCTCATCAAATTTAAGCAAGTAAGGGTAAACCCCTCTTAATAACATCAGAGTACTGATCGTCTTTTCCGATTCGGTAAACGCAAAGATAGGAATTCCCCGAACCCTAAGATTGGCCATTTTCGTCGCACCTCTTCCTTTTCGAGTGATCACCAGCATCCCTGGGACCTTCAGTTGGCGGGCAATTTTGGTTGCAGCAGCAGCCAGCATTTGCCGGCCTTTCCCCTGGTTCTCTTCCGGACCATCTTCCTGGATCAAGTTCTCTGTGAATTGGACTCCTGGATGGACTTCAGTTCGCCTCGCAATCCGGACCAGGGTTTCTACACAACGGACAGGGTATTTGCCGGTCGACGTTTCCCCGGAAAGCATGATCGCGTCCGATTGTTCAAAGACGGCATTGGCGATGTCCGTAATTTCAGCACGGGTCGGCACCGGATTTTCCATCATCGATTCCAGCATCTGGGTTGCAACAATCAATCGCTTCCCGTATTTCGCACAAAGATAGGCGATTTTTCTTTGGATTTGGGGGAGTTCTTCCATGTCGATTTCAATTCCCAGATCTCCCCGGGCTAC
Source organism: SAR324 cluster bacterium lautmerah10 (assembly GCA_001469005.2). Lineage (GTDB taxonomy): Bacteria > SAR324 > SAR324 > SAR324 > NAC60-12 > UBA1014. Next base: position 12,843 of record LNZD02000014.1, on the reverse strand, counting down.
CATGATGCCATCGGTCACCTGAATGATCTCTTCAAGATTGTCGACCCCCTCCTGGTTTTCGATCTTTGCGATAAGTTTGATCTGTTCCCCCCTTTCCCGGAACATTTCCCGGACTTCCAGGACGGTATCCCGGTTTCTCAGAAATGAAAGTGCCACCACATCGACATTTTCTTCCAGAGCAAACTCGAGATCTTTACGGTCTGAAAGGGTGATTCCTGGAAGTTTGACTGAAATCCCGGGAAGGTTGACATGCCTTTTCGGTGTGATGGTCCCCCCATCGAGTACCCTGCAGGCCAACGAATCACCATGATTTTCCAATATCTCCAGTTTGACCAACCCGCTATCCAGTAAAATATGATTCCCCTGCCCCAACTGTTCTGTCAGGTGAGGGTAATCCACAAATAGATGCCTTTCATCCTTTAGTTCCGGATCACTGACAACCCGAACCTGGGTTCCGGTGATGAGCTTCATATGCTGATCCCCGGTACGGATTTCCGGCCCTTTGGTGTCCAGCAGGATTGCCACCGGGAATTCTCGGTTTGTATTGAGCAACCGGATTTTTTCCACAATGTTACGATGGGAGTCATGAGTCCCATGGGAGAAATTCAGGCGGGCTACATTCATCCCTGCATCGGCAAGGTTTTCAAGGACTTCGGGACTGTCGCTGGCAGGGCCTATGGTACAGATGATTTTGGTGTGTAGCATGGATATTTTTTAAAAAAATTAGTAGTTTTCGGGAGTCGATGCAGGTGGTTTTACTCCAAGCGGAATGTTAAAATTAAAGGGTCAATATTCAATTTCTTAAAGGTATTTATCATGAGTGTGATTTCCTCTTCTTTACGCAAAGAATATACTCAATCAAAACTGATGGAAACCGATTTAGAACCAAATCCTTTTGATCAGTTTCACAAATGGTTCAACGATGCGGTTTCCGCTGAACTTCCGTTGCCCAATGCAATGACCCTTGCAACCGTCAAACAAGACCAGACACCGGTCGCAAGAGTGGTTTTGCTGAAAGAACTCGACCAGCGTGGATTTGTTTTTTATACCAACTATCAGAGTGCAAAAGCTGAAGAGCTGGAATACCAAAACAAAGCCTCCCTGGTTTTCTGGTGGATCAGTCAAGAACGCCAGGTTCGCATCGAAGGTTTCACGGAAAAAGTAACGGAATCCGAATCCGAAGCATATTTTGCAACCCGTCCCCGGGAGAGCCAACTCAGTGCCTGGGCTTCAGATCAAAGCAAACCTGTTTCAGGCAGGCCTGAATTGGAAACCAAAATGACCGAGATGCGTTCGAATTTCTCGGACCAATCCGTGCCAAAACCAAAAGAGTGGGGCGGTTATCGTTTGATCCCTTCTTTCTTTGAATTCTGGCAGGGCCGGGAAGACCGTCTTCATGATCGAATCTGTTATCTTATGGATTCGGATCAATGGAAGATACAACGTCTTTCTCCATGATTTAGCCGACTATATAGGTTCCGGTTCCGACGGCAATCAGTTGTTTCTGGTCATTTTCGAGCTCCATGCGAACAACCGAAACACGGTTTCCGGTCCGCATGATGTTTCCAGTACTGATGAAATATTTCCCAAATCCTGGCCGAAGGTAGTCAACGCGTAAATCGATGGTGCCGATTTTGATGAAACGTTCCACCAGATCATCCAAACTTCGGTCTTTCATCTGCTTCATGACTCCGAGCCAGGCATTCATTCCACCGACCAGGTCAAGCACGGAAGAAATCACTCCCCCATGGAGATTTCCACGCATGAAGTTGCCAACCAGTTCATCACGCATATCGAACTTTACCTGCATGTGTTCTTCATCCATGGTTTGAACCGTGAGTCCCAGCACTTTGTTGAAAGGAATTCGCTCTTCAGCAATTTCTTTCAGGAGTTTTAATAATTCTTCAGTCGTTACCATTGCAGGTATAAATTCTGGTTGATGAAGATGCTGGTGATCAATCCAATCAGCCCACCGAAAATCCCCCCCCAGACGACCAGCCAACCAAGATGTTCTGCAATCATCCTTTCGATGATTTCCTTGACCATAACCGGGGTAAGCTCTTCCAGGCGTTTTTTCACGATGACGCTGACTTTTTCATGAATATTTTCCTGCTTGCTGTGATCAAGTATCAGTTGACTCACTCCATCACGGAAGGTGGTTGTTTCAGATATTTCCGTTAAACTCCCACGCATTTTTTCCAGAAAAGGTTGCCTGAGAGGTTGAAGGACTTCGATTCCTCCGACCATCGCCAGCATGGGGCCGAAGGACGATTCCTGGATGACTTTTAACAGTGAATCAAAAGCCGGATTGAGATCGATTTTTTCGATCAGGGGCGACATATTCGGAAGTTCTTCAGACTTCCCGTTTTCACTCATGAAAAAACGCTCCACGTTTTCTTTACTGAAAAACTGTTTCATGATCAGATCATGAATCCCGCGTTTAAAATCCTCGAAATGCAGGGGAATGATTCCGGAACCATAGAGTCCTGGCACCCGTTCGAAAAGCATGTGAATCGCAAGCCAGTTGGTGACTGCTCCGGAAAGTGCAAATAAACCAGTTTGTAGTAAAGATTGTTTCCAAGGTTCAACAGCCCAAATGGAACTGAGGGTGAGAATCAAAGCCGCCAGGTTGGTTCCAAGCCTTTTGTCGAAGAGAGTCAATGAGGGTTCGGTACCGTGTGACGGTTCCCCCTTAGAATCCAGCAAAGAAGGCTCAGAACCTTTGTTTTCCATGACACAAAATGTAATCAAATTTTTTGGTTCGACAGATCCAGTTCCTTCTCCTTTTCTTTAAGTGCATCATCGTGTTGATTCTTGGTTATGAGCATCCCTGAATGGAAGATTGAAAGAAGATGGAACGGGGATCATTATAGGGAGATACAAGTTTCACCCGCAAATCATTAGAAAATGCCTGAAGATTCTTCCATTTCACATAAAGAGGATCCTGAAAAACATTTTGGGTTTGAGTGTCCGGCCTGTGGAATGATGGAAGTAAAACTTCGTTATTCCCAGGGGGTGGCGGATGAAATTTTTATTGAAGTTCGTTGCCGGACTTGTGGGGAAAATGGATTTTTCCAACTTTTCGAAGGAGGGGTTGAAGACCAGCAAAAGGACCAAGTGATCAATCACTTGACTAAGAAAGGCGAAGCAGTACAACAGGAATGGTGTGAATGGTATCAATTCAAAATAAGGCACCTGACTCCGCGTTATTCAAAAGAGGGGACTCGGCATAGATTTTCTCCTCTCGTCTTCCTGATTTTAATGGTGGGAGGTTGGGGTTTTTTCTTCATCGATCAGATGTATCTCCTTGATGGGATTTTTGAGAAAATCCATTCCCGCGAGGAGACACTAAGAGATTATTCCAGCCGATTGATGGAACTGCCGTGTCTTTCCCAGGCAATGAAAGAGAAGTTGGCAACCGTACCCATTCGATATACACGGGAGAGGCCTTATCACAGAAACCGGATTCAATACGGTGAGGCAGGGATTTATTGGGGAGAAGAGCAAATCAAAATCCACCGGTCCAATTTCTGGTTTTTTGGATATCCGAGGAAATCACAGCTGATTGAAACCCTGATTCATGAAGTAAGGCACCGGGTTAGTCCTGCCTTAGGTCACAATGAAATGTTTTATCAGTTGGTGAATCGTGATACCCAGTGCGCGCTTGAGCATTGGTGAAGTGACAATTTTTCCTGGAGGCTCTCTTTCAAAAAGAATAAACGGGGTCATTCGAAATTGGATGACGATTTCTTAAAACCAAATAGGGATTTTAACGGAAAAAAAGGAAGATGCCTCAGACGAGTTTAGTCTGAGAATCAAAAGGGAGGTTGGAGGGAAGCTTTATATTCGACTTCGGCTTCCCTCTTATTCTGATTCCAGAAGTTGGAGAACGTTTCTTGGAAGTTGGTTGGCCTGGGACAGCATTGACTGACTGGCTGAAAGCAGAATCTGATCGCTGGTCAGTTTTGACATCTCTGCCGCCATGTCGGTGTCACGAATGACCGATTCCCCTTGAGTCGCTGTCTCTGCTGCAACTTTGAGGGTGTTCATGTTACGTTCCACGGTGTTTTTCTGGAACGCTCCAATCTTGGCCCGATATCTTGAAATTTCATCGATGGCGTGATCAATCAACTCACTCGAATCTTTCGCAGATTGGAGGTCGGTCAGGTCAATGTCGCTAAGACTTCTCAACTGACTCTCATTTTTTATTCCCTGGGAGAGTTTTGAGGTACGAACATCTTTTAATGAAATTCCTGCTTCATTTCCTTGAATTGGTCCCAGGTTGACTTTTTTGGTCTGCTGAGAAAGGTGCACGTAGCCTTCAATTTTTGGATTCTCGGGAGATCCGACGACCTCTTCCTGGGTTTCCTGAACAAATTCAGTTCCGACTCGAACCTGAACGACCTCGGTCCCTTTTTCGTTTCCATTTTCGTCAAATACTGGAACCGTTTGTTCTTCGAACACAGGAACTTCCCGCAGTTGAATATCACGATCGAACTGGATCTTGATTCCCTGTGCAGGTGTCCCTTCCATGGCTGTAAGAAACTGTCCATCTCCTCTTGCTGTTGCATTGGCAATTGTCCCAGCAACATCCATCCCTGGATTGGAGAATTCAGCCATATTGGCTTCCTGGGTTAAGATTCCAGCAATGTTCGAAGTGACTGAGAACGAAGGTTCGTCACCATATTCTCTATGGCGGATTTGAAAAATTCCACCGGGTCCTTCAAAGATATCAACATTTAATCCATTTTCATCAATGGTCTTCTGAAGATGGTAAACAATCATTCCCCGAATATCTGCAGACATTTTTTCTGCAGGAAATCTCTCAGGATTTTCGCTGTGACTTTTAAGAATGTTGTCAATATCGTCCTTCAGTTGCCCTCGACGCGTGTCGAGTTCTGCGTTCCTCCCGCCTTCTGAGACAAGAACAAACAAACCATCACCGATATTTTCAACCGATAAAGGTGTCAGGCCGATTTTTTGTGCTCTGGTTGCAACCTGAGTGATATCGACCGGGAATCCATCTTCCGGAGAGCCGTTTGTATTGACGTCTGCGCTGACGAACCGGAGGTTGTTACCAACGGTTGTGCCGTTGGCTCCCTGGGATCCGTCGAGTAAGGATTTCCCATTGTAGGTTGTGTTTTGAACAATCCTATTGATGGTGCTCAAAAGTTGTTCTGCTTCTTCCTGATCGGCAGCCAGCATCGCGTCGTCGTTGACAGCTTCGTTGGCAGCATGAACCGATAGTTGTTTCAAGCGAACCAGGATATCACTGATTTCATTCAGAGATCCTTCGGCTTGTTGATATATGGTCATGGCCATCTCGGTATTACTATGGGACTGCTTCAATCCGGCAATGTTTCCTCTAAACCTTTCGGAAGCGATCAAATTAGCAGGTGCATCCTTCGCCCTGTTGATCTTCATGCCGGAGCTTAGTTTTTCAACTGAATCCGAGACACGATTGAAATTTTCATTGGCATGCCGCAGCGAATTGAGTGATGCGACATTATTTCGGACTTTCATTCTATTCTCCTGAAATGATATCTCCCCGTCTCGTCATATCCCTATTGAGTGGGACTGATAAGACGTGAAGGAAAAGTCTCTTGCCCAACTTTTCGGCAGTAGGGAAATAAACTTTAACGATTAATTTATTTTTTTATTGAAAGCCGGATTTATTGATGATCCTGAAGGGGAGCTTGGATACAACCAAGGATCAAACCCGGGGGAATCCTTTCGGGAGAAATCCCTTACCTAAGGCGTGAAATGGGCCTTTGATTGATTGAGTACTGGAGGATGGTGGGGTATTAAATTTATTGGAAGAACCTGAAGCTTTGGAAGAGCTATACCCGTTCCAGTAGCATCGAGATCCCCTGGCCGACGCCGATGCACATGCTGCAAAGTGCAAGTTTCTCCTGGCGTTGATGGAGTTCCTCCACGGCGGTTAAAACCAGGCGGGCCCCGCTCATGCCAAGGGGGTGTCCCAGGGCGATCGCTCCTCCGTTGGGATTGATTCGGGGGTCATCATCCTCCATCCCAAGTTCCCTGCTCACCGTCAGCACCTGGGCGGCGAAGGCCTCGTTGATCTCGATCACCCCGATTTCGTCCAATCGAATCTTGCTCAAGTTCAGCAATTTTTTGACAGAGGGTACAGGCCCGTATCCCATGATGCGGGGTTCAACTCCAGCGGTGGAGGAGGCTAGGATTCGGGCACGGGGTTTTAGATTGTGCTCCAGTGCCGCTTTTTCAGAGGCGATGATCAAAGCTGCGGCTCCGTCATTCACCCCTGATGCGTTCCCTGCGGTCACAGAACCTCCGGAACGGAAGGGGGCAGGAAGTTTGGATAGTTTTTCCAGGGTGGTGTCTCCACGGGGGTGTTCATCTTGTTCGACCTGTAAAGGTTCCTGTTTCCTGCGTGGAATGGATACTGGAATCATTTCTATGGCAAGCCTTCCTGACGCCATCGCTTTGGAGGTTTTCTGCTGGGAGCTTAAGGCGAATAAATCCTGATCCTCTCGGGATATATTGAATTTTTCTGCAAGGTTCTCCGCGGTTTCCGGCATGGAATCGATTCCGAAGAGTTCTTCCATTTTTGGATTGATGAAGCGCCAGCCGATGGTGGTGTCTTCCATACTGTTTTGTCTGGAAAAAGCCGAGGTGGCTTTTCCGATCACAAACGGGGCCCGGCTCATACTTTCCACACCACCTGCGATCAAAAGAGATTGTTCTCCGGATTTGATGGCTCTCGAGGCACAGGACACGGCATCCATTCCTGAACCGCAAAGCCGGTTGAGGGTTGCCCCGGGAACCGTTTCAGGAATCCCGGACAGCAGCAGGGCCATTCGCGCGACGTTACGGTTATCTTCACCAGCCTGGTTCGCACATCCCAGAATCACATCTTCTATAGATGTTGGATTCATCCCGGGATTCCTTTCCAACAAAGACCGGATCGGGATCGAAGCAAGATCATCGGTTCGAATCGACGAAAGAACTCCCCCATAACGTCCAATCGGAGTTCTTACAGCGTCACAGATAAAAGCTTCATTCATTGTCTCCTCCGGTTGTTAGGACCTCTCCCCGGATGCTCCGCGAATGTCCCCGAAACAAGGCCACGATGAGCCCATGCTGATTCTTAACATCAATATCGTAAATTCCATATTTTTGATCATTTGCCCTGAAATCGAGGCTGACGTTTTTCAAGAAAAGCCTGTACCCCTTCACGATAGTCCTCAGTCATTCCCATTTTTTGCTGGGTCTGTCCTTCAAGCTGAAGTTGTTCTTCCAGGTTTCGTCCAGGGGATTGCTGCAGCAGCTTTTTGGTTTCCGCAGAAGCCAGCGGGGCTTTCCTTGAAAGTTTTAGGGCGACTGACTCGGATTGCGATTGGAGTTCTTCATCGGGCACACATTGCCAAATCATTCCCCATCGTTCAGCCGTTTCCGCGTCGATTTGATCTCCGGTGAGTGCCAGGGCACGGGCTTTGGCTTCTCCCACCAATCTGGGGAGAAAATAACTGCTTCCGCAATCCGGAGTCAGTCCGATCCGACTGAAGGCCTGGATGAACGAGGCGGACTTGGCGGCAATCACCAGATCGCATGCCAGCACGAAACTGGCTCCAGCACCTGCTGCCACGCCATTGACGGCACAGACAATCGGTTTTCCCATTGTTCGCAGTCTGCGTATCAATGGGTGATAGTTTTCTTCAAGGCTTTTTCCCAGATCTCGGGGAAGTTCTCCATTTTCGTTTTTTCGTTCCGTCAAATCCTGTCCGGCACAGAAACCTCGTCCGGTTCCAGTGATTAAAATCACCCGGATTTGAGGATCTACCGCACATTGATCGAGTAGCGTTTTCAGTTCCTTGAGCATCTGCCGGTTGAAGGCATTTAGCCGCTCCGGACGGTTGAAAAAAATACGAGCGATACCCTCCCCGGTTTCAAACCGGATGCACTCAAAACTCATGGAGATTTTGATCTCTGTCAGCTGAATGAACGACGAAAAAGCTCGGAAATCGCGTTTCGTCCGTTGTCTTCAAGAAATCTTGTGCCGGAACCGCTGAAATGGGAATGGCTTATGATTGGAAGATTGTCTTCGGCATTTTTCTCCCAGTCAGTTTGTTTCCAGTTGAACCAGCAGGATTGTTTTTGATCAAAAACATAAAGGGGTTTGTTGCAAAGCTTTGCGAATTCTGCCCCCCAGCCGGTCCCTCCTTTGACCGTTCGGTCCTCGAGGATTTCACCGATGACGTAGATCTCCTGACCGCTGTTGACTTGATACCAAATGCTCTGGAGCAGTTTTCTCAATGTTGGAGTTTCGGTATATCGCCGGTTCATCAGACGTGACACATATTCCAGGCTGACATCCCCCCGCAGCAATTCTTCGTGATTGAGAACTCTCAGCCCTCTTTGCCTTTCGATGCTATGCCCTTCAAAGCTGAAATTGACTTCTTCAATTCCATGTTCTTCGGCAATTGCACCGAAGGCAGCTTCAGATCCCTTTGCTCCTCCACTGAATAATATGCAATCTTGTTTGTTCATGATTCGATTCTGTTCGGTGTTTGGAAAAATTCTAAACCTCTATTGGTGGTTGTAATGTTTCAGTGTCTTGATTTGATCCTACCGTTTCGATGATTCTGCCCTGAGGATTCATTTAATAGCAGTTGTACGAAACAGTCCAGTAGCTTGAATGGATTAAGGGGTTTGGAAAGAACTCAGACAAAACTTCGGGGGACGCTGGTTTTCCAGCTTTTCTGAAAAACGACATGATCGTTCTCATAAGCTTCTAGATGATTTTCCAGGTAAAAGTTCATTTCATCACTGGTCATCCTGCTTTTGGTTTCAATCCTTGTCTGCCAATCTCCCCTTCCAATGGAGGCAGTTCGATGACATTCGGTGATCATGCTTAGAGGATGGTCTTTCGTGATCTCAAGCCTGTCCGATGCTTTGTCCTCCATTTCCAATCCTGAATCCTGAAACAGGACACGTCCTGAAAAATTTTGATCTTCAAGAACGGTTTTCCCATTTGCAGCATCTCTTGATACCACCCTTTTTCTTCTTCCTTGGCTCAAAATTTTATTATCCAGGGGAATTGAGGATTCTGCAGGTTCAAACCGAGGTGTTTGAGAATCATTTTTCTCTCTGACAGGCAGAGTCAAAAAAGTATTATTCCCGGGATGGACTTGAAGCTCCACCAATTTTGGAGAGGGCCAGGCATGGGGAAAACACGAGGTGGACAAAGACAATCGCCAGCGATGGCCGGGAAGCAACCGGTGGGCACAGGCTCTCAATGGGAATTCCACTTGGATCTTCTGATTCGGAATCAATGGTTCCGGATTTTCATGGCTCCTGTGATGGCAGAGGTTGAACAATCCCCAACTCACGAGCAACGAATCTCCTTGAGGAGATACATCACAAAGCCTGGCCGCCACTAAAGCCAAAGGCTGATTCACAGAAATTTCCAGCTTCAATTGGGGATGTCCGAGAATTTCTGCAGGTTCTGTTTGCGGTTCCATATCAAAACACAGGGATTGTCCGTCGGCAATCCGTTGATCTTCAGGAAAATCACCGTCGATCCCCATCGGAAACCAGACCCCAGTTTCCGCAGAGGCATCCAATGGACTGTGGTGAATCATCTTTTTTGTATCTGATTGAGCCTTAGCACTCATTCCATTTTGGTAAAGGAAAAAATGCACGGAAGTCATGTTATTTGAAGGCCAATCATTTTCTCCAATCCAGGATCCTGAACGCTCTTTCTGAACCCCTCCGGGTTTTCCGGATTCATGGATCCATGTCCGAAGCATGGGTTCGTTCATGATTCCTGTGTCTTTTTCCTTGAGCCAGTAATCCCACCAGCGAAGACATTCCTGGAGGAATCCGATCTGCGGACCGGGCAAAGCACGCATCGGATATTCGTGAGCCCAGGGGCCGATCAGTCCTTTTCGGGGACAGTTCAATCCTTCCAGCATTCTTGGAATCGCATTGCTGTATGGATCCGCCCAACCTCCAACGGCAAACACCGCACATTCTATTTCGGAAAAATCCTCGCAGATCGAGCCATGTTTCCAAAACGAGTCCCTATTTTGATGCTTGAGCCAGGTTTCAATGTAAGCCGGTGTATGATCCATCCGTTTGAACCACTCTTCCCTCCATTTAGGTCCCCATATTTCAGGATCGGGAGGTCGAGCATTCCAGGCGAGCATCGTCGAGGCCCATCCCAGCATGTCGGTGGCCAAAACACAGCCCCCCATGTAATGCACATCATCTGAATAACGGTCATCCGTGGAACAAACGGTAATGATGGCCTTTAGAGGTTTAGGCTGTAAAGCAGCCACCTGGAGGGAATTGAATCCTCCCCATGATTTCCCCATCATTCCCAGATTGCCATCACACCAGCTTTGCTTTGAAATCCATTCCAATACTTCGATTCCGTCTTCCAGTTCCTGCTGAAGGTATTCCCCCTCGAGAATTCCCTCTGAATCTCCGCTGCCCCTGAGGTCCACCCGAACCGCGGCGTATCCGTGTCCGGCAAAATAGGGATGAATCAGCGAGTCTCTTAGGGCGGTTCCGTCATTTTTTCGATAGGGAATGTATTCCAGAATCGCAGGAACCGGATTCTGATGTGAATCTTTTGGACGCCAGATACGAGCGGAAAGCCTGCAGCCATCAGTCATGGGAATCCAGACATGTTTTATTTCCTCAACACAGCAGGGGAAATCTCTGATGACCTTCATTAAAATTTGATGAGAAGTGAATCCAGGAGAAATCAATGGATTTTTGAAGAAAACCGATTCTTCCTTCAAAATCCATTTTCATGATGTCAGATCATAAAAAAATTCTGACCATGATCTGTCAAAAAAACGGCATAAAAAAACCGGCAAAGTCGGGATGACTATGCCGGTTAGGGGATTTCTATCAAATTCTATCTGATAGAATCAAGCTCATCAGGCGAACCACCAGCGTTCAGCCAATCGGTTGCCATCCATTTCCCAATTGGCTGCAACGTTTGGTTCGTGAGCCAATTTTTTGGTGTGAGCCATGATGTAGTTGGCAAACATCGGAAGGATGACGCCACCATCATCATGCAATAATTCCTGTGCCTCAAAATACTTTGTTTTGCGGACAGCCTGGTCGGTTTCCGAAGCAGCAGCAACAACCAGTTCATTGAAGCGTTTCGAGGCCTTGGTTCCACGCCAGGCGGTATCGTTCCACTCCGTGTCTTTGGTATAGGCTGCCTTGAACATCCAATCGGGTGTTGGTCGGCCTCCCCAATAACACGCGCACCAGCCTTTTTTATTCCAGACGTTTGACCAGTAACCATCCTTCGGTTCACGGATCACCTCAATATTGATGCCTGCATCTTTGGCCGAAGCCGCAATCAGTTGGGCAGCATCCACGGCGCCAGGGAAAGCAGCATCAGATACATTCAAGGGGATGGTGCCGGAATGGCCTGACTTTTTGTAATGAAAGGCGGCACGGTCAACGTCGTATTCACGTTGAGCAATGGTGTCATTGTGAAACGGCATTGCACCATTGACGGGGATATCATTTCCTAATGCTCCAAAACCCAGAAGGATCTTATCGACCAGTTCCTGACGTTTAACCGAAAGTTTAAGAGCCATCCTCAAGTCATAATTGTCAAATGGCTTGGTGTCGAGACGCATTGGGAAAGTGTAATGCTTGGTACCGGTTGTTTGAAGAATGTCAATTCCCGGGTTCCGTTTCATCAGGCTGACAAATTTAGGATCAACCTCATTAACCGCATGCACCTCTCCGTTCATTACAGCATTTTGACGGGCGGTGGTATCCAAAATGGTCAGGATTTCGACTTCATCAAAATGGCCTCGGTCACTCCGCCAATAATTGGCGTTTTTGACAAATGTCCCTTTCACCCCAGGCTCAAAACTTTGCAGAACATAAGGTCCGGTTCCCATCCCTGCAAGCGGGTCCACGTTTCCGCCTTTTGCCGGCATGATGACCAGATGATAATCAGACAATAAATAGGGGAAATCACCATTTCCGGAACTCAGTTCGAAAATGACCTGGGTTTTACTGCCTTTTCGAATATCACTGATTCCTGAAAGAAGTCCCTTGGCAGCAGATTTGGAAGATTCGCCACGGTGATAATTGATCGTGGTGATGACATCATCTGCATCGAGGGTCTTGCCATTGTGGAATTCGACTCCACGGCGAAGGTTAAGGGCCCAGGTCTTGGCTCCATTACTTCCTTCATGACTTTCGACCAAGTCTCCTTTAAGTTCACCCGTATTCTCGGTATCGAATAATAAATTACCGTAGGCTTTATGAATGCCCTGGGTCATCCCATTTTCGGATGTGCCAGGATCCAGGCTGTCAGTGGTCGACCCATAGCCGTAACCAAGGATCAGTTTCCCACCCTTTTTGGGAGTGGCGGCTTCTGCTTTCTTCACCAGCGACAATGCCGAAGGCAGGGTCAGGCCTGCAGCCATGGCGGAAACAATGAATTCCCGTCTTCCCATTTGACCCTGGGTCAATTTTCGGGAATTGTTTTTTAAAAGATCATCCTTCATTTTTTGCTCCTTTTCCGATGTTGAGTTTGATTGGATTTTTTATTGGAGTTGATTTTGAGAAAAAACCTCACTATTAAGATTAGATCAATTTATCACATACATAAACTGATCTATTTTAAAACAAGATCAAGATTGATCAAATACCATGAAAAGGTCAAATACTTAGTTGCTATTGCTTCAAGCAGACATCTCTCTAGAAAACGTACTTATTAGATTTAAATTCCATAAAACTTTTTTGATCAGAAAATGATCATATTCGGAAAAATATTTATGTTTGGAAAATCCATTTCAGGAACCAATTTAGATT
>LNZD02000013.1 GCA_001469005.2 SAR324 cluster bacterium lautmerah10 | reverse complement strand
AGAACTTCGTAGTAATCGCGTTTTGCCATTCAGCAATATGGTTGAGTCTAGGAATTTATTTTTTTACTTCTTCGTAATCAGCATCGACGATGTCATCATCGTTCGATCTGTCCTCTTTGTTTGGCTCAGCATCGGAGGCTTCGGGTCCACCTTGCGGAGGTGGTTGCTGGGCCTGCTGGCTGTAGAGCAGTTCAGCCATTTTATGAGAAGCCTGAACCAGAGCTTCAGTATCACTTTTGATCGCTTCCAGATCGTCCTGTTCGAGGCTCTTTTTAAGTTGATCAATACACGCAGTGATTTTGGATTTATCCTCTTCCGGAAGTTTGTCTCCAAGTTCACCCATGGATTTTTCGGTACTGTAGATCAGCGATTCCGCCTGATTTCTCGATTCAACGGAGTCCCTTTTCTGTTTGTCTTCATCCGCGAACTTTTCAGCATCGTTAACCATTTTTTCGACTTCATCGTCAGAAAGCCCAGTGGATGCTGTGATCTTGATGGCCTGCTCTTTTCCAGTGCCCAGGTCTTTTGCGCTGACATTAACAATTCCATTGGCATCAATATCAAAGGTGACTTCGATTTGAGGCATGCCTCTGGGGGCAGGAGGAATTCCAACCAGTTCAAAACGTCCAAGGGTTTTATTGTCCTGGGACATTTCACGTTCTCCCTGGAGGACATGGATGCTTACCGCAGGCTGGTTGTCCGCTGCAGTTGAAAAGACCTGACTTTTCTTGGTCGGAATGGTCGTGTTCCGCTCGATCAGTCGGGTCATTACTCCTCCCAGAGTTTCAATTCCCAGGGACAACGGGGTTACGTCCAAAAGAAGGACATCCTTAACGTCGCCTTTGAGAACCCCGCCTTGAATCGCTGCACCAATTGCTACGACTTCATCAGGATTCACCCCTTTATGAGGATCCTTGCCGAAGAATTCTTTTACCATTTCCTGCACTTTCGGCATGCGGGTCATGCCTCCGACCAGGATTACTTCGTTGATGTCGTTGGCGGTGCATCCTGCATCTTTGAGTGCATTCCTGCAGGGTTCCACACATCGTTCTACTAGATCTTCAACGAGTTGTTCGAACTTGGCCCTGGTGATTTTGACGTTCAAATGTTTCGGACCAGACGCATCCGCGGTAATGAAAGGAAGGTTGACTTCAGTTTCTGAACTTGAAGAAAGCTCATGTTTTGCTTTTTCTGCTGCTTCCTTCAGACGTTGCAGGGCCATTTTGTCTTCACGGAGATCAATGCCCTGATCCTTTTTGAATTCGTCTGCCAAAAATTGGATCAAGCGGTTGTCGAAATCATCTCCACCCAGAAAAGTGTCACCATTGGTAGATTTGACATCAAACACACCTTCACCGATTTCTAGAATCGAAATGTCGAAAGTACCTCCTCCAAGGTCGAACACTGCAATTTTTTCATCCTGTTTTTTATCGAGGCCATAGGCCATTGCAGCAGCTGTAGGCTCATTGATGATGCGCATGACATTCAGTCCGGCAATTTTTCCTGCATCCTTGGTTGCCTGGCGCTGACTGTCATCAAAATATGCGGGAACCGTCACCACTGCGTCTTTGATGGTTTCACCGAGGTATTCCTCTGCAGTCTGTTTCATTTTCTGTAATACAGAAGCCGAGATTTCCTGTGGTGAATATTTTTTGTCGTCCACCTCGATGAACGCCAACTTGTGGTTTCCTTCAATAATATTGTATGGGACGATGGTGCGGGTGTGCTCGACTTCCTTAGAGTCTGCAGCCTGGCCCATCAAACGTTTGGCAGAAAAAATGGTACGTGAAGGATTGGTGACTGCCTGTCGTTTCGCGACCTGTCCTACCAGGCGTTCTCCCGCATCATTGAAAGCTACCATCGAAGGGGTGGTTCTTGCCCCTTCAGCATTTTGGATGACTGTTGGATCTCCAGCTTCAATGATGCTGACGCATGAATTGGTTGTTCCTAAATCAATCCCGATCACTTTTGACATGTTACTCCTGTATCGTTTTTATTTGATTCTTCATTTATGAGAGCTTTGGTTAAGCAGCTCTTCCACAGATAATGGCGGATATTTTATCCTTTCCCGGATACCCGGACCATCGTTGGGCGGATGATACGATCATGAAGGTAGTAACCTTTCAGACACTCTTCTGCCACATGGTTTTCCGGAACTTCTTGACTTTCAATCATTCCAACGGCCTGATGGCAGTTAGGGTCGAATTCCTTTCCAATGGATTCGATTTCACTGACACCGAATTTACCGAACGCCTCCTGCATGCCCTTGTAGACCATTTGCAATCCTTCGATCATGTTTTCCAAGTCGGAGTTCTCATCACCGGCATGGGAAATGGCTCTTTCGAGATTGTCCACCGAAGGAAGGAGTTCCTTGATCAGTTCCATATTGAAATATTTCAGGCGGTCACTATTTTCCCGCATCATCCTTTTTTTGTAGTTATCGAATTCCGCATTCAATCTTAAATAGCGGTCCTGCATCTCCTTGTATTTTGACTCGGCATGGGCGGCTCTTTCTTCAACAGTCGGTTCCCTGTCTGAAACCTCTGTTTCTTCATCTACCGAATCATCTCCTTCTTCTGTAGCTTCTGCAGATGCAGAAACTTGCTCCGTTACCTTTTCAGTTTCATCGAGGTTTTCAGTTTCTTGAAACTCCTGATCTTCCTGGAACATATCTTCGGTTTCAGTTTGAGTTTCGTTTTGATTGGTTGTTGTTTTACTCATTTTCGATCAATCATTGTTCAATCATAGGATTGACTTGTAATCGTCTGGGAAACAATTTTAGCGGTATAATCTACCACTGGAATGATCCTACGATAATCCATGCTGGTCGGACCGATCACTCCAATGGTTCCCAACATGTTATGTTTGTTTCCATAACAGGCTGTGATCAGGGAGCATTCCTGTAATCCGGAAAGCTCGTTTTCAAGACCAATAAAAATCCTTGTCCCCTGATTTTCCATGGTCTGATCCAGAATCTCCATGATCGCACTTTTCTGTTCAAATGCACTGATGAGAGAATTCTTCGACTCTTCTTCATGGAGTCTTTGGTTCATTAACAGGTTCGTTTGCCCTTCAATGAAGAGTTCAACGGGTTGATCCAACTCGAAGGCTTTTTTTCCCAACCGGATTGCCTGGGCCAGGAGTTCGTTATATCGATCCTTGTCTTCAACCATGCTGTCCAGGATCTGCTTGCGAATCTCCAACAACGAATGATCCTTGAATTTTTCATTTAAGAATCCTGAAACGGAGTTGAGGAATTCCTGTGACAATTGATCCTGGCATTCAACAACCCGATTTTTAATCAGGCCGGATTTGGTAACCAAAATTACGAGGATCCGGTCTCCGCTGATCTTGATGAATTCAATATGCTGAAGTCTGCTCAAAGAAGTTTTGGGAGCCGTAACCAGGCTGGCAAACTTGGTTAATCCTGCTAACAGATGGGAAGTGTTGATCAATAGATCCTGTACCGCACTCGCTCCCTGATAGGAAATCTCTTCAATGTTCTTCTGTAACTGTTCCGGAAGTTTGTCGGCGACCACCAGAGAATCCACAAAAAAACGATAGGCTTTATCGGTTGGAATGCGTCCACCCGAAGTGTGGACCTGGGTCAAGTAACCCTGGTCCGAAAGATCCGACATGATGTTCCGGATTGTCGCGGGAGAAAGCGAAAGCCCCAGAGTTTTTGAGAGAGTTCTTGAACCTACCGGCTCGGAAGTGCTGATGAAGTTGTCAATGATCCCTTGCAAAACCTGTTGGGTCCGCTGATCAAACAAATCTTCGGAAGTTCCCTTTTTTTTACCGCCTCGCATCAAATCACTCTAGATTGAATCCTGAATTTCAATAATTAGCACTCATCAAGCTTAAGTGCTAATAATTCTAGGAAAGGGGATTGAATCTGTCAAGGGAAAAGCAGGATGTTTCAGGAAGCATCCTGGGAACTCTGATTGAGTTGACTGAAGTCCTGGATTTCGCGGTGAAGCTGAGCTTCGAGGAGGAGCAATTCCTGGACGAACTGTCCGCTTTGCCCAAGATTTTGTGAATGCTGGATGAATTCAGCAGATGGTCCGAACCCGGCGTATTGGTCATGAATCAGCGTGACCAAGTCGAGATTGGTGTTTTCTTCAGCAAGTTTGAAAAGGCTGAAAGCACTGTTTAATTCGTTATAGAGCCTGAGGAAGGTATTTTCGATCTGGTCAAATTCCTGTTCACTGAAGGGCTGGTCCAGTTCTTTTTGTTGGCGTTCGAGAGCATGATCGAAAAGTCCCACCCGCAAGTTATATTGTCTGGAGGAATCAACAAGGTTGCGGTAGAGATTTTTTAACTCCTGGGGGTGACTGGTTTGGACCAAGTTTTTACTCTTACGTAGACGGTCAAAAAATTTACGCCTTTTACGGTTTTTTTTAATCCCGTGAATTTCTAATTTCAATTCATGCAGGTACTGCCACTCCGGGAAACGCCTCCGGAAGAATTTAAAAAACAGCCAGGGGGGAAGGATCAGCCAAAAACCTGCGAAGCTCAGAATCATCGGCCAGAAACGTTTTTTCCTGTATGAGCCAAGGGTTTTTTGATAATCTCGGTAGCTCAGATCAAGCTGTTTGTCCTCAAGGTCATGAATCATTTGATCGGGTATAATTTGAACCCGCTCGCTTCGTTGCCAAGATTTCGAATTTTCCATAGGAAAACTTAAAAGGACCAAGGGGAGAAACAGGATCTAAGAGATCTGCCAGCCATCAATATGCCAAACCACTCCTGAGGAATCAAACCGTTCCTGAATGAGCATTTTCCTTTTTGATGTTTCGAAATTGACAACTCAATCCGATTTGAACACCATCCTTCCGGCCAATGGTTCGGGGATCAAAGCACCCATGGTCCGTTGCTTCCGAAGCATCATTTCCATTGTTTTATTCCTTTTTTTGCTCAGCGGCTGTTTCCGTCCTGTTTATGCCCCCCTGCTTCCTGAATCACCTCCAAAAAATTCATCTTCTCTGATTTCCGAGGTGTTGATGAGAATCCAACTGGATTATGTCAATCCTGAAAAAACTGGAATGGAGGTGCTCCTGGATGGAGTGTTGAGAGAACTGGAGAGACATTTTGTAGAACTCAGGGCATCTTCATCCCAGGATCCTCAGGGAATCCGATTGAAACTCTGGAGTTCTGCCTGGAACTACGAAAGCGGTCCGCATGCATTGGCCGATTTTGAGGACTTGAATCAAATTCTGCAACGGATGCATGGTGAACTTTTGGGAAGCACGCTTACGATCGACTCTTCTAAACTTGAGCAGATCATGCTTCGAGGGTTGACGCAGAAGCTGGACCCCTACACTGCAGTTTTACCAAAAGAACTTCACCGTGAATTCAGAGTGAGTGTCGATGGAAGTTTTGCCGGGGTGGGCTTGATGGTCGGATTTCGTGAGAACAAACTGATCGTCATCTCTCCCATGGTCGGCAGTCCTGCTGCAAAGGCAGGTATCCTGCCGATGGACAGAATCATCAGAGTTGATGGAGAAGCAACAGAATTTTTAACCCTGGATGAAATCCTATTCCGACTTCGTGGGGAAAAAGGGAGTCAGGTGGGGCTTCACATTTTGCGTGAGGGAATACCTTCTCCGCTTGAATTCATTTTGGAACGGGAGGTGATCCGAGTGGAAAGTGTGGATGTGCTGGACTGGGAGCATGCGGATTTTCAATACCGATACCTTCGCATTAAAAATTTCCAGGAAAACACAACGGAGGAGCTGAAAAATAAACTTGGGAATGCGGGTGAAGTCAATGCTCTGATTCTCGATCTGCGCAACAATCCTGGAGGTTTGCTGGAACAGGCGGTGCAGGTCAGTGATCTTTTTCTGGAAAGTGGTAAACCCATCGTCAGTACCCGGGGACGAAGAATTTCAAGTAAATTTCGGAGTAAAAGACTGTTTCGTTATTCAGCCTGGAGTGAGGTGCCGATGCTGGTTCTGGTCAACCGGGGATCGGCTTCCGCCTCGGAGATTGTGACTGCTGCATTGCAGCAAAATCAAAGAGCTTTGGTCATCGGCCAGAAAACCTTCGGTAAAGGTACGGTGCAATCCCTTGCGGAATTAAAGGATGGTTCTGGACTTAAACTGACCATCGGGGATTACCTGACTCCTTCCGGAGAATGGATCAATGAGACAGGTATCATGCCGGATGTGGTGCTCCAGCCTGTGATCATCAATGAAAAACGTTACCGTCTTTTTCCTCTTACAGAAAAGACTGATTCTTCCGGTCCGATCCCCTTACCGTTCCTTTATGATGAAGAAACGGATGAGGAGAGAATCTCAAAGGCCAATGACCTCAATTCTGAAAATCTGAGAAAAGACTATTTCATCAACGTGGCAGAAGAGTTGGCCACAGTATTGTGGCAGAAAGGTCTTAGTGACCGTGAATCCATTGAAGGCAAAATTGAGTCACTCAAAAAAAACCAGCAGGAACAAATCATAAGCCGATTAAGTGAACATGGTGTCGATTGGGGCATGCAGGCCAAAGCTTTAAAAGCACGAACCGGTCATCCTGAAATTCAAGTTTCCTGGAGTAACGATGGGCAAGCATGGCTGGACCTTCCCACGGAACAAATGCTCTCTCCAGGGAAAATATCCTTTTTAAAAATTTGGGTTCACAACCCGACTCCGTCTCCGATGGAACGCCTCAAAGCCGAAGTGCATTCGAGTAGCAAGGACTTGGACGGACTGGAATTTCCTTTGGGAGTGATACATCCCGGAAACAACCTGACCCGAATTTTTAATCTTTCGATTGCTCCAGGCTCTTTGGCTTCCGTGGAATCCTTTGATTTGAAAATTCTGGACCATGAGGAGCAAGCCATTTCCGGGCTGAAAACCCATCTTCTTTTCAGTTCTCAGCCCGGTCCACGTTTTTCTTTTACTGCAGAAATGCATGACGATGGAGATTGGGAGAGCCAGGGGAATGGAGATGGTCGGGTCGATCCCGGAGAAACACACGCAATCAGGATTCGCCTGAATAATGAAAGCGGTTATGTGTCTTCAAAGACACTGCTGAGACTGACAAGACTCTCTGGAACAACCCGAATCCCTCGTGGGAGAATCCGGATGGGAGAATTGAATCCTGGAAAGTATCATGAAGAAACCTTGTTGATCCAAATTCCTGAGAACGCAAAAATAACGGATCGGCTAAAACTGGAAATCAGGGACCAGGAATCAAGTCTTCCGGGAATTGTATATCAATGGTCTCTTGATAAACCGCTTCCCAGTTACAAACTCCAGGGACCGGTTCTGAGTTCAGTCAAATTAGTTGATGAAAGCAACCCATCCTCAGCGGAAGAGTATCTGCTGAAAGCGAAGATTTCCGATCAGTTGGGACTTAAGGATATGCAGGTTTTCGTCAATGGAGTAAAAATCGAATACTTGCTTTTTGATCCGGAAAAAGAAAATCAGGAAGTAGAAGTTTCTATCCCGGCAACATTGGAAGAATCACAAAACAGAATCGAAGTCCATGTCCGTGATAATGATGGAATCCAATCGCAGCGGATTCTGAACTTTTGGAATTGGAACGGAGATGAGGAAGTCGCGCTCAGCGGTAGTTCGTAAACTGAATGTCAAAAGAAAGATCCTTGTCTTTCAAAACTTGCATCACCTGCTGCAGGTCATCTTTCTTTTTACCAGTCACCCTCACTGAATCTCCCTGACTTTGGGACTGGACTTTAAGTTTGGTGTTTTTGATCAACAAATTCAGTTCCTTGCATTGTTCCTTCGAAAGCCCTTGCTGGATGTCGATATTTTTCTTGAGGACTTTTCCACTGGGAGTCGTTTTCCCGTATACAAGTGACTTGACTGGGACAGAACGCTTAAGCAGCCGGGTCAGCAAGATGTCAATCACCGTTTGCATTTTGTATTCATCATCAGCCGTGATGAGTAATTCCCCTTTCTGACTGTCGAGCTCGATGGTGCAGTTCGAACCTTTGAAATCATAACGGTTAGCAATTTCTCGTCGTGCCTGATCCACGGCATTGGTTACTTCCTGGAAATCTACCTGACAGACAATATCGAATGAGGCCATCTTGCTCCTTTGTAGTTATGAATTGCTAAGTTTAGTTCTTAATTTTTCCTTAGGTGATTGAATCCCAAATCATATTCCGTTTCAAATTCAGCAAACCTTTTGAGACAGGGCTTCCTTGATCAATCCATTGAGATCCCCTCCAAGAACCTTGTCCGCATTTCCTGTTTCCCAGTTGGTTCGGTGATCTTTAACCATTTGATAAGGATGCAGAACATAACTGCGAATCTGGCTGCCCCATGCGATATCCTGTTTCTGACTGTTGAGCAGTTCTTTTTCCTTGTTCAATTCCTGTTGCTCCAGATCATAAAGCCGGGCCTTGAGCATCTTCATTGCGGTTGCCCGGTTTTTGTGTTGTGACCTTTCATTCTGGCACTGGACGACGATGTTGGTTGGAAGATGGGTGATGCGGACCGCAGAATCGGTGGTGTTCACGTGCTGACCACCGGCACCGCTGGCCCGATAAGTGTCGACTTTCAAATCGTCAGGTTTGACTTCGATTTCAATTTCCTCGTCCACCTCGGCATAGACAAAGACGGAAGCGAATGACGTATGGCGTCTTTTATTTGCATCGAATGGGGAAATTCGAACCAATCGATGGACTCCAATTTCTGCCTTCAATTTCCCGTAGGCATGAGGTCCGGAAACGGAAAAAGTCACGGATTTGATCCCCGCTTCTTCACCGGGTAAAAAATCCATGATCTCGATCTGGTAATTTTCTTCCGAAACCCAGCGCTTATACATTTCAAAAAGCATCGATGCCCAGTCTGTGGACTCCGTTCCTCCCGCCCCTGGGTGAATGGCAACGATTGCATTTCTGTCATCATTATCACCACTGAAGAGGCTCAGGATTTCCATGGAATCCAGGCCTTTTTCCAAATCATCGCAATGGGATAGGATTTCTTTCAGCAGTTCAGGATCCTCTTCTTCCCGGTAGAGTTCTGCTGCGGTCTCCAGTTCTTCCTGATGGTTGGTGAGGTTTTCCCAGTTTTTGATGGTATCGTTCAGTTGGGAAACCTGTTTCAGGACTTCGGTCCGTTCATTGGCCGGAAGTTCCCAAAATTCATTTTTTGCCGATTCGTTTTCGAGTTCTTTCAGGCGGGAACGTTTATCAGTAACTTCAAAGATACCCTTCTAAGCCCTGCAAACGTCTGGTAAGGATTTCGATTCGACTCGTGATTTCCTCGCTCAGCATCCGTGCTCACTTTTTCAAATAGAGGTTTAAAAAATAACCCTCTATGATAATCGTTCTGTTTGCCAAATCTCAAGTATCGCATCATTCTCCATAGTCAAGAAGTCGTCCTCTAAGCGGTCCAACCTCGATGAAGAAACATCATTTTATGCAGAAACCAATATTTTCTCCGACCAAATTGTTCCTGGTTGGATTGATTTTGACGACGGCATGGATCTCCGGATGCACCATTTACTCGGAGCATTCGGTTCCGGACCTTTATCCCCATAAAGGGAAAAACATCCTTTTACTTCAAGGAGTGAAGCCCTCAGGGATCAATTCCAAGGTTTGGACAGAACTGGGTTTGGAGGTTGAAAAGCAGGTTTCCGGGCATCGGTGGCTGGGAGAAATCAGAGGTTTCGATTCTCAGAAAGCAAGCTGGAGAGAAAATCAGCAACTGAGACTGGACCTTGAACAGTTCAAAACATCACTGGCTCTGGCAGGCATCACTGAAAAAACCCTGGCTGCGAAATTGTCTTCCGGGCACCAAGTAGACCAGGCGCTTCTTTATCAGTTCATCGCCTATCCCTGTACCCTGGAATGCACATCCCCTGAAACCTGGATCATGCGGTTGCAACTCATCGATTTAAGCAATGGGCTCCAGATTCATCGGGTCAGACTGAATTACAAACCTGATGACGATGAGCTTGATGGAATCGGGAGGGAAGAGGCTGCACTCGAACTAACACGGGACCTCCTGAAACATTTTGAAGATAGTTTCGTGGTGCCCTGGCACAGGCTTCGTTACGAAAATCTGAAGAAACTGAGACCTCAAACCAGTTGATCCTGAAGATAGATCTTACAAAGTCTTCAAAAAAATTAATGGACCAAAAATACGATTTTGATGGCTGGTCATCAAGGTGGGACGAAGACCGGATTGGCTTTCATGTGGCGAAGCCCAACCCTTTTCTGCTCCAATACTGGCATCATTTGCATGAAATCAAACCTAAGCGTTGTTTGGTTCCGCTTTGCGGAAAATCTTTGGATCTGGTTTGGCTCTCCGAAAAGGTTGAGACTGTGATCGGAGTCGAGCTTGTGGAAAAAGCCGTGTTGGATTTTTTCAGGGAACAGCAAATCATTCCGGAAATTCAAAAAAACTCCCCGTTTAATGCTTACAGTCACCAAGGGCTGAAAATCCTACAGGGCAATTTTTTTGACCTTAATTTGGAAGTCGAAGATTCCTTCCAAGCAGTTTTCGACCGTGCATCACTGGTGGCAATTCCGGAAGAACTCCGTCCAGACTATGTCCAGGGCCTGACTGATTTGATGGGTGCAGGCTCCAGGCTGCTTCTGATCTGTGTTGATTATGATCCTTCAAAAATGTCAGGCCCGCCTTACAGCGTCAGCCAAAATGAAGTGGAAAATCTGTTTTCAAAAAAAGGAACTTTGGAAGTGCTTGAAACCAGAAATAACCTGGAAGACCGGATGCGTGAGAGAGGACTCGAGTGGCTTAATGAATCGGTCTACCTATTCGAAAAGAACTAATCTCCTGAGTTTGATTTGGTTTCATGCTTGAGCAGCCAAGTGTTGAACAGGGCAATTTTTGTTTTTGTTGAAAATCCTGAAAAATTTGGTTCATCCCGGTTCATCTCTTCCAGAAACGTTTGCTGGAGCATGTGATGCTGTTGGATTTGCTCATTCCATTCACGATCCTTCTTCGCCAGATATTGCATCCCTCCAAAAGCTGCCAGGCTGATCAATCCGGTATAAATTAAAAATAAAAATACTCCGGACAGGATTAACAGCTTGGGAAAACCAAGACTTGGAAAAAACCTCATTACTTTTTCTCGATTTTCACATGATTCAGGATTTCCATTCTTTTTCCAGAAATGGAGAAAGCCTGACCAAACCCCATCACAAAGGTTCCATTTTTTGGGGAAAGACGGAAAAGATGAAAATCTGAAAGACTCCGCAGGGTGATCAGCAATTCCCCGAACCGGTCCTCCATTTTTGACAGCATCCGTTCAGCAGATTTGGAACTCCTTGTCATTTCGATGGCATCACACTGAAAAATGACCCTGGTCCTTGCAAAGATCTGGGCAGTCGCATTTTCATCTTCAATGAACATAACACTGGCTTTCCCGCTTTCTCGAAGATACGAAGTGTGTTTTGCGAGATCACTCAGGAAAACATAAAAAGAACGATTATCATCAACCACAAAAGGTGCATAGCTGATCAAAGGCCAACCTTCGCTGTCCACGGTTGACATGCACAGGCTGTCGAATCCGTTCAGGAAATCTTCGTATCGATTTTTTACTTCTGAATCTTTCATTGAATATAGAGGATGACTGAATGGATTTTCAGTTCCCTGCTATGGACTGACATTTGACAACCCCCATGAGGATGGGGGTCGTCAAAAGGGTGGGTAAAATGAGACGAAAAAACGACTGGATTTAGAGACTGGCCTCGTATTTTTTCAGTTCGGCCATTTTCATCTCTTCGAGACGAAGTCGTGTGTAAACTTCGATCAGAAAAGGTCTCAGTTCGTTGATGTCTTCATCATCCGAGAATTCTTCAAAGAACCGATTGTATTCATCCAATGCCGGAACCAACAATCCATTGTCTTTCAATAAACCCGCATAGAGAAATCCGCTTTCATCGAAACTGCGGACCTTTTTTCGTTGTTCTTCAAAGGCTTTCAGTTTTTTCGTTGGAAGTGTTTTCAGGTTTCCGTCTTTTGTTTCAAATACAGATTTCTGCCCCTCGAAGACCTCAACCATGTATTTTTTATTTTTCTTGATCGGATCAATTTTCACACGAACCAACGGAAGCTCGGTTCCCGGGACATCATAGCTGATTTCAGGTTTAAACTTCCTGGTCTTTCGGTCCTTGACTCCGATATGAAGTTTGTAATGGTAGTCTTTGCCGACGTTTTGCCAGGCGACTTCTGAAAATTCATCAGTCACGGTGTTGGTCGCCAGTTTAAGGTGGATTCCCTCTTTTTTGACGGAACGTCGAACGGTGGTGTATTTCTGGGTCTTCTTGAATTGCTTGCCCAGACCCGTAAGCAACCCACCGGCGGAGTCTGTTTCTCCCAAAGCGCCTTTGATCACCTTCAACCCTTTTTTGGTGACCTGGATTTCACTTCCTGGAGTCAGTGCCGTGGTTTCATTGGTCTCCTGATTGAGGAATTTTACCGATCCACCATCGCCGACCCGAACAAAATATTTATCATAGATAAATTTATTTCTTCGGACCTTCCTCCATTTCTTACCTTTCTTGCTGTATTCGATTTTACCTTTGACCTCAATCAGCATTCCTGCAGGCTGTCTCTTGGCAGAGAGGTCCTGGACGGGCATCACCAGTCCAAAAAGGATGAGTAAGCTTATGAATGAGTTTCGCATGGGTCCTCCTGAATTTGATTAGAATGATAATCTATCTTTCTTGAGTTAAAGAAGCAATATCAAGAAAGACGTTGAAAAAACACCATAGCTGAAAAATCTTCTACCGTATTCTTAAATTCTCCTTTTCTTGCATGAAAGTCTTTAATTTGATTCAATCAATTTTAGATGAGTAAAAAAATGAGGAATATTTTTTTTGGAGTCTTGATGGTGGCGGTCATTCTAGGACAAACGGCATTCGCCCAAAGCCTTCCGATGGAGACCTCCCAGTCCATTGGCATCATCGATTTTGTGATCAAGAAATCGAAGTATGAAGAGGTGAGTTGCGGTGCGCACTCGTGTCAGATGAAATCGGTTGAAGGGGGGGTGAATTTAAAACTGACCCACGCTACGATGCAACAGGATCGCGCTGAAAATCTGCATTACCTTCTGCAAGTCAGTGTGAAGGGGACTTTGTTTTCGACCAAAGTAGAGGTTCATTATCGTAACGATCCGAACCTTCAGACTCTCAAAACAGGAAAGCGGGTCGACGAAATCGACAGTTCGTACAAGACCGAACATCGTGTTCTGCGAAGTTGGATTCAGTTCATCAAAGACTCGACTGCCTCAAAAAGCTGAACCATGAACAAGTTTCTTAGCCTATTTCTGACTACTTGAGGCCTCGGGACGGATGAAGATGGCGGAATTTTTCTCGTTTTCCCGGCATTCCACGGAATAAAGGGAAACACGGTTATCAGTCTCTTTTTTTACCCATTGGTCGATGTATTCAAATACATATTTTGCCGAACCTTCCATGCCGACATTCGGCATCACCCTCAGTCGGCACAAATCCCTTTTTTCCATTTCCTGAAAAAATTCGAGCTCGGGATCGTCTTCATTGATCAACAAGGTATGGTCAAAAAGGTCTTCCAGCCAGGCCTTGATGGGTTTCAATCCTCCAAAATCCATGACCCACATCTTGTCATCCAGTTCTGAGCATTCAAAGACCAGGTGAACACTTCGGTCATATCCGTGAACAAATCTGCAGTGCCCCTCATCACGCCATTGGCGATGTGCACAGGGGAGGAAATGAAAGGTTTTGGTGCTTCGAAACATGGGTTGCAAAATTTTTAAAATGGAAAGGACACTATCTATACTTTGAATGAGTTAATTCCGATCAATCTCCATTTTCATTCATCAGCGCATTTCGGAATCGCTTTTGAAGGATTTCTCCTTCTTTGGGAGGGAGCACCAGGGGTAAAGTCTCTGCCCGTACCTTGATTCCGCAAAATAACGGGCCTTCTTCATGAAGGAGTTTTTCTCTAGTAGTGCTGATTTCGGAAGATTCTCTGACGGTCCAGGAGGAAGAAATCCCAGAAGCTCTCGCAATTTCAGCAAGGTTGACGGAACCAGCCGTATGGGTGGTTTGCATTCCAGTCTCTCCGAAATGCTCATTGTCCAGAACAACCACTGCCAAATTCTTTGGCTGTTGCAGTCCAACCGTAGAAAGAGACCCAAGCCCCATCAGCATCTCTCCGTCTCCGGTGATGACCAACACCCGCTGATCGGGTTGTGCCAACGCCAATCCCAATCCGATTGAAACCGCTCCCCCCATTCCGCCCCACAAGGGAAAAGTCAGCGGATGGTCACCGGATGCAGTTGCATCCCATGCGGGCGCTCCAAGTCCGGCCACCACAAGCAGGCCTTCCCGGGATTTCAATAATTCCTGCACGACCTCTCTCCGTCGAAGAGGATAGTTCAGACTGCGTTTTCCTGGCTCATTCATCTTTGAAAGTTTTCACCCCGATCATTTGTTGGGAAAGTAACACCGCACCCATCGAAGAATTCATAAAAACCTGTTGTGCCACCTGATCGATGACCTGTTGGGTTTCAGTACTTTTTTCGACCCGTTCAATCTCAAATCCGCATAGCTTCAAGTGTTTTCCAGCATTCCGGCCCATGGGAAACTGCCAGGGGTTGAATTCCCCCTTTTCACCCCGCATGGTGATCACGGTGAAGAAGGGAATTCTGCATTCACGAATCATCGAAAACATGTTGATGCAGTTACCGACACCACTGCTCTGCATCAGCAAGACACTTCTCTGCCCGCCAAGCCAGGCACCTGTTGCGAGTGCGACTCCCTCTTCCTCTGTGGTTAAAACCACCGTTCGAAGATCATGATCATCGCGGCACAACTGGATCAGCCTCGAATGGCCAGCATCAGGGACATAGCTGACTTGAGTGATTCCATGCGATTTAAAAACTTCATGGATCCGGTTCGCCCAGGTTTGTGGCTCTCTGGTTTTTTCTTTTTTTGGTTCCATTCCTTTTCTAAAAATTTAGAACATGGTGTCGGTCAAAACCATTTTTTACAAATCCCTGGACCTTCCTGCAAGTTCCGGATTTAAAAAAATACAACAGGTTTTCAAATCCAATGTTGGAAATGAACTATTTGAATCCGGGGGATAACAGGTGGGAAAAATGGAATCTGAATGTTGATGATACCAACTTTGAGTTGGCTGGCGCGCCCGAAAGGACTTGAACCTTTAACCTACTGATTAGAAGTCAGTTGCTCTATCCAGTTGAGCTACGGGCGCTGTGGAAAGACACGAGTATAATGAACCAATTCTTCATATCATCAAAGCCAATTATATCAAGCATCTCCTTATGGATGCCATATCTTATTTTCCTGCAACAACCATCGGGTTGTATCGATCCAGGCTTTTCCGATTTGTTTGTATTCATGTTTTAGATTTTCATTTTCACTGAAACCAAAGAAGTGATCTTTTTGATCTGCTTCATTGTAGTATCGACCCTTCTGGCTCATGACAGCCCAGTAATTTCCCGGTCTATTGGTAAAGGCCAATGAATCATGTTTGCTCTTGAGCATACTCTTTCCCATCCAGGAGTTTGTGAAGGAGAATCCTAAAACATCCATGATGGTCGGAGCCAAATCAATTTGGCTGAAATAACGCTTTTCCCGATAAGAGTGTTTGATGTTGCCTCCAACTATGAGAAGGGGGATTTGCGTTCTCGTTTTCACAAAGTCTTCAAAATGGTTAAAAGGCTTTTGGGGATTCTGGTAATTTGAAGTATCTGCGGTGATAAATATCAGTGTATTCTTAAACCATTTGGTTTTGGATGCTTCCAACAGGAATTGATTTAGTACTGAATCGACGTAGCCAACTGCTTCATAATATTTGTTTTGAACAGTACGGTTTTCAAACCGCTGAAATTTTTCTGGAACATCAAATGGGTGATGGTTGGTGATGGTCAATGCTGTAGAAAAAAAAGGTTCTTTTTCCCCATTCAGAAATGAAATCCATTTGTTGAATAAAGCCTCATCTGAATAACCCCATCCGAGAACTTCTGTGCCTAAGTCGAAATCGAAACGATCAATGATTTTCTGAAACCCTATTTTGGGCAGCATTATCAATTGGTTGTCGAATGCAGCATCGGCATTGTGAACCCATGAAGTGGAATAACCTGATTGCTTAAGAAGTTCAGGCAGGCAGAGGAAATGATTGTGTTGATAATGGCTGAAAACGGAATCTCCATAATTGGGCATGATGGAACAATAAGTGGCGATTTCACCATGCCGTGTTTGAAATCCATTGGCATAAAAATTTTCAAACAAGATCCCCTGTTGTTCCCATTTTTTAAAATGCGGTGTTAACCCCATTTCGCTACCGTAACTGTCGATCTCAGAAGCCCTGAAGGATTCGAGGAGAATGATGAGGACATTCTTGTTGTGATCAGAACACAAGGCAGATGCCAGAGGATCCAGGGAATTGCCCTTTTTACAGGAATCTGATGAGTGGTGTCGTGCCAATGGCAAGCCGGTATATTTTGGTTCCTGTGGAACTTCTCCAGTTAATCCGTCGATCACCTTTTGTAAAGCGTTTGTTGGTTTGTTGATTTTTGCATCGTTGGTGACTTTTCTGGACCAATAAAAATAATTGACTGCAGAAGAAGTCAGGGGGTCGTTCATGTTTTTTGCCACGTATGAGTTGGGATAAACTCCCGAAATGGACCCTAAAAAGATTAAATAAAAAAGCGTAATGCCCAAATTGATGTTTGAGATCCTTATGTTTTTTCTTAAATAAAACCAAGTGAATAAAAAGAATAAAACGTTTGGAATGATCAAAATAACTACAAATGTATAGTTTCCAAATATATCGAGGATGTTGCTTGTAAAATTATCTAATTGATCCAGGTATTCCAAGGTGTGAAAAGGAATATGAGTTCCAAAAACAAAATAGTAATTGATGTCAATAAACCATATAGCGCTATATATAAAATAAAATAAAATAATGATTAATCTTTCAAATTTAGACCGTAAACAAAACAAAAAGATAATCGCAAAAAAAGTAATTAATGATGCAATCATCAGGTCATAACACAAACCCATGAACAAGCTATGAACGACCCTGATGCCCTCATTCAGCTGGTGAAAATAAATAATGAGATGAGAAAGAACGCCTGTGAGAAAACAGAAAATCAGCAACAAGACGATTGAAGGTCTTGGTTTGAAGTATTTTTGAGAAACAAATTGCTGCTGAACCAACTGAAAACTCATTGGAGGGTTAATTCTATTTTTTTAAGAATAAAATAGATCCTTAGTGCAATACAATGTGTTTCTAAGTTAAGAGTTTTTTTGGACTTAGATGAGATAATTTCTAAGAAATTATCAGGGGCAGGATTTTTTTGAAAAATAAGTGAAATTGAATTTTGAGTCTTTACACTTTGGATTTTTCCAATTGAAAAATGGAATCTGAAAAAGCATTTTACACTGTCTCAGTTGAATCAATGGCTTTAGTGAGTTTTGCAAACACTTCCTCAGGACTCATTTCCGTGGTATCGAGTACCAGGTCAAACTGTTCAAAGTCGTCAATATCGACCTGATACAGTTCAAGGAAATTTGTCCGCATGGTCTCTCGTCTTTTGCGACTGGTGATGACTGCTTCCTCAACGGTGGTGGCATCTTCTGTCTGTCGTTTTGCCTCGAAAATCCTCCTTCCGGCTTCTTCGAAACTGCAGGTGAGGCAGATTTTAAAGGAATCCGGGACAAAGTGAAAACCGAGGTGGGCGTCGAGGACGAAGTGGTCGTGATTCTCTCCGAAACGTTTTTGTTCGGCATCCACTTCCCGGTCTACCTCAGGGTGGGTGCTGACATATTCCACGAGAAACTTGGTGATATCTGAAAACCCATGTCGTTTAGCGGCCTCACGCATGAAATCTCCAGTTGCTTTGACTTCCATCTGATAATGCTCCGCGATTAGTTTACGGATGGTCGATTTGCCAGAACCGGGTGTTCCAGCCAGAGTGATTTTCATGAACAATTAAAGGATTGGAAGGTCATAAGTCTCATCAGTGAACAAAGAATGTCATTCCAGATTCAAAAGCTGCTCCCGCATTTTTTCAAGTTCATTTTTGAACTCTACTGCAATTTTCGAAATGACCGCATTGTTGCTTTTTGAGGAAAGGGTATTCACTTCCCGATTGATTTCCTGAAGCATGAATTCGCCTTTTTTCCCAACTTCAGCTTCTTTCAGCAGTGTTTCAAGATGGGTGAGGTGGGTTCTGAGGCGGAGAAGTTCCTCACTGACATCATAGCGGTCACAGAGCAATGCAAGTTCCTGGTTCAGTCGTTCAGGCTGCAGCTCCACCTGATTCAGAAGATCAATTGCACGCTGCTGAAGCTTTTCAAAATGGATTTTTGCCAGGTCTTTTGTTTCTTTTTCCAGTTCATTTACCATTTTGGAACAGGTGGATCTGCGTTGATTCAAATCCTTGCAGAGAGCCTCGCCTTCCTGGGATTTCATCTTTTTGAATTCAAGGAGCGCGGATTCAAGGCAGCGTTCAATCAATTCAATACCCGCTTCGGGATCTAGATCAGTCCCCTGATTTTTGACCACATCCAACTGCATCAGGTCTCTTAACTGCAGGTTCAAAGGATTTTTCGAAGTTTTTTCAAAAAGCTGAATGAGTCGATTCACCTCACTCATTCGCTCTTCATCAAGACTCCATCCGTTTTCGCCATCGAGGGGTTCGATTTTCACAAGACATTCAACTTTGCCACGTCGGCAAAAGCCCTTGATCTTCTCGCGGTATACTTTTTCCTGGCTCTGATATCCTGAGGGAAGTTTTAAACGAATGTCGAGGAATCGCTGATTGACAGAACGTATTTCAACCAGGCAACGCCAGCCCTCCGCTTGAATTTCCGCAGTACCGTAACCTGTCATTGAGTCTGACAACTGACCTACCTCCTTAAATTGATAGAACTTGTGAATAAAGGGAAGTTTGACTTATTTACGGGCAAAACTATAATGATTTTCAGTCTTATTTCTCCTCCGTCATTTTTGAAATTCACTTTCTTCCCGGGAATGACTGTGATCAAAAAACAGGTTTTCCGTTTTCTGAGATGGTTCAACCGCCCAATGCGTGATGAAATCCTCAGTTTTCGGAAAGACTATGAACAGCTTGTCGGACGTTACGAAGCTCTGCTGAAACAAATTTCAAAGTACATGAAAGATCACAGTTTCATTCTCAACGAAGAATACAAGAATTCGGATGATGTTTGGAAGCAGTTGAATTCAGTCGACAGTTTCATGCTGCAGACGATCCGGGGAGATCTTGAGTTGATTACCCGTGATTGTGAGTACTTATTGGAAAAAGGGGAGCAGAATCCAGTTGATTTCCCTTATCAGGAGGAACTGCTCACTCTTCACATCACCCAACTCAAGGAACTTCGGCGTTATTCCGACCAGATCGACAACACTCTCAAAGATTTCGAAAAACGTTTGATGCGGGTCGAAGAAGTGATTTCAAACCAAATGCTTGCCAATTAGCAGTCCCCGGTCTTTTATCCCTCAAGTTTTTGAATCTGAAACGCTGCCGCATCTTCCATGAACTGGTTGATTTGCGGAAGGATTTCAACAGGGTTTTCCAATAATCCCTCGATCAACAGCGCATTTTTAAATAATTGTTCCACGGCATCTTTGAGGAACGGGTTGCTTTTGTTTTTCTGGAGCAATTCAGAAAGATTGCGGTTGATCGGATGGCTCAGATTGATTTCCAACTGACGTTTTGAGATCGGGAAATCCTGGTTCATCATTTTCATCATCTTTTCCATCTGAACACTCATCCCGTCTTTCGGGTTTGTGAGTGAGCAGGGGCTGTCGACCAGTCGTTTTGATTCCCTGACGTCCTCCACCCTTTCTCCCAACTGGGTTTTGAAAAACGTCAGCAGGTCGCTTTTTTCCTCCTCGGAAAGTTTCGATTCACTGGACTGGTCCGCCATCCCCTCGATTTCAGAATCAGAAATGTTTTTCAGGGATTTGCCGTCAAATTCCCTCACTTCCGCCATCATGTAATCATCAATCTGGTCAAAGAGGAAGAGGACTTCCAGCCCCTGTCCGCGAAAGTATTCCAGGTTGGGATGAAGCATCACTGCCTGCCTTGAGCCTCCGGTGACATAATAGATTTCTTTCTGTTCCTCGCGCATCCTTCCGACGTATTCCGGAAGACTTGTCAGTCCTTTTTCGTCTTCCGAAAGAGAGGAATTAAAACGCAGAAGCTTGAGCAGTTTTTCACGGTTTGAAAAATCACTGGAAACTCCTTCCTTGAGAAGCACTCCCATCGTTCCCCAGAGAGTGTTGTATAACTCGGTCTGGGATTCTCCCAATGTTTCCAGTTCTTTCAGGATGCGGGATGTGAGGCTTTTTTTGATGCGTTCGATCAGGACGTTTTTTTGAACGTTTTCGCGTGAGACATTTAAGGGAAGGTCTTCGGAATCGATCAGTCCTTTGACGAATCTCAGGTAGGGAGGCAAAAGATTTTCATTGTCCTGCTGGATCAATACTTTTTGCGCATAGAGGGCAACGCCATGACTTTCCCTGGCGTAAAGGACTTCGTTGTTGATGGTTTTCGGAAAATAGATCAGGGCGTGATATTGAATCGGAGCATCAATCGAAAAATGCAGATGATGTTGTGGATCCTCGTGATCATGACAAAACTGCTTGTAAAAAGATTTGTAATCGTCATCGGACAAATCATTTTTGGATTGAGTCCAAAGGGCTTTTACCTGGTTCAAGACCTTGTCTTTGATCTTGACTTCAAAGGGCAGATAGTTGGAATAACGTTTAATGATGTTTTCCAGCCTGAACTCACCGCAGAACTCTTTGGCATCCTCCTTGAGGAAGATTTTGATCTTGGTCCCCCGTTCCTTTTTCTTTGAGGGCTGGATCTCATAGTTTCCTCCTCCCTCTGAGCTCCAGGTCCAGGCTTCTCCCTCAGGATGCCAGGAACGCGTTTCAAGTTCGACTCTGCGGGCCACCATGAAAACCGAATAGAATCCGACCCCAAACTGCCCGATTAAATTTTCTGCAGACTTGTTTTCCTTCTGCATATCCTGTAGGAATTGCAGGGTTCCGGATTTGGCAATGGTTCCAAGGTTGACCTTCAACTCTTCGTGGGTCATCCCGCAACCACTGTCTTCAAGGATAATGCTGTTTTCTTTGTCGTTGATAGATAAATTAATTTCCAGGGGCGCATCCTGGTCGAGAACCTCTTCGGTCAAAGTCATCAATTGGACTTTGCTGAGAGCATCGGATGCATTTGAAACAAGTTCCCTGAGGAAAATATCCCGGTCGGTGTAAAGTGAATGGACGAGGATGTCGAGGAGGCGTTGCATTTCCGCCTGATACTCATGAACCTCGGTTTGCTGTGATTTGGCTTTGGCCATCGAAACTCCTACATCGTTGGACTGAAAAATTGTAATTAACTCAACATTTTAGAAAATCCACTGACGCTTGCAAAGAAATTTTCATGAAAGACCGTTTGTTCTTCGTTCTTAAGTATTCATGATGAAAAAAGAAGGTTATCCATATTTTCACCCACATCGGGTACGTTATTCTGAAATCGATTTGCAGGGAATTGTCTATAATTCCCGATATCTTGATTATTTTGACGCGGCCATCACCGAATACATGCGCCATTGCGGTTTCAACTACGTTACCGATGCAAGAAATACTGGGAAAGACTTTCATCTGGTCAAAGCCAGCGTTGAATTTCTAAAACCGGTTCCTTACGATGAGGAAATTGAAATTGGAGTCCGGGTTGGAAGAATTGGAAGGAGCAGCCTTTGTTGGGAACTGGGCTTATTTCAGAAAGAGTCGGAAGAGGTGAGTACAACCGGAGAAATCATCTGGGTCTATACCAACATCGAAAATCACCAGTCCGAGCCTATCCCGGAGGAAAGAAAAAAACAACTGACAGAACCTCCAACTCAATGACAAAAAGTTTATTTCTGGCAAAGGTGTTGCAATTCTTGAAATAGAAGTAGAATGAATCATTATCGTCGAATCAAGATAACTTCAACAATTCTCATTCCAGGCAGTTAAAACCGCCACATCAATTTATTATGGCAGAGCAAGAAACAGCGAAAGAAATGACAATCATTCCTGTCGCAAGCGGCAAGGGAGGGGTTGGTAAAAGTGTGATCACCGCCAATCTTTCGGTGAGTCTTGCGGAAAAAGGCTGCCGTGTGGTTGCCGTAGATCTTGATCTGGGAGGTTCAAACCTGCACACCTGCCTGGGACTGGACAACAACAACCCCGGTATCGGCGACTATTTGCGTGCTCATTATGGGAATCTTGACGAACTGCTTGTCGATACGTATCACCCCAATCTGAAGTTTTTGGCAGGAGATGCCCGAAGTCCTTTGATGGCGAATCTCCACACCGCGCAGAAAAACAAGTTGATGAACCATCTGCGTAAGCTCGATGCGGATTATGTCCTGTTGGATCTTGGCAGCGGGAGTGCCTACAACACCCTGGATTTTTTTGCCATGAGTTATAACGGGTTGATGGTCTGTACCGTGGAATACACATCGCTGATGAACCTGTTGACCTTTCTGAAGAACCTTGCTCTCCGCAGGATCGAGATGCAACTTCCCAGAAACACTTTCCTCAGGAAATCCTTTCAGGAATGCCTCAATCAACCTCTTACTTCTGGAGTGATAACGCTCAGGAAAGTCCTCCATACCCTCGCGGAAATTGACAAGGAGACTGCTGAAAACATCAACCGCGATTGGCTCAATTTCCGACCTCGGATTGTTTTCAATCAGGGTCGAAAGCCCGATGATTTGGTGGTGATTGACCAGATCAGTGAAACCCTCGAACGGAACTTATCCCTCCGTTGTGATTATTTTGGGCATCTCTTTTTTGATCCTAAAGCCTCGGAATCCCTCAGAAGACGCGAACCTTTAAAAAGTTTTGCTCCAGATTCTTATATTGTGGCGGACATTGACCGTCTTGCGAACCGGGTTATAAGACTCTGGTCCCAACCACTCCGCAACAGCGCTCGGTTACTGAAAAATAATACCGTCCAGGTTTACGAAGAGCGTTATCTCTGACCCGATTCCTTCAGCAGAGGAAAACGTGGGTGACTTAAATTCATTGTTGAAGTGATGATATTGGTGGTGATAAAGCTTCCACATTCTTCGCCTTTTTCTGGAAAATGAATATTCAGCGGAAAATCGTTGTAAGAGGAAAGGTCCAGGGCGTTGATTTTCGCAACGCCAACTGGAGAAAAGCAATGGAATTGGGAATCAGGGGGTCAGTCCGGAATCTTGATGACGGGAGCGTGGAAATCCTGGCTTCGGCAACCGACAAAGAATTTATAATCTTTGAAAATTGGTGCCGCGAGGGACCTTCCCATGCAAGGGTGGACCGCCTTGAAATTTCTGAACTGGATCAAACAGGTTTTACAGATTTCAGCATTGATGATTGAGATCTTCATCAACAGATTTAAAATAAAGAAAAGACTTAATTGAAAGCCCGAAAAAAACCATGTCCCTGCCAGAAGATTTAAAAAAAGAATTTCCTGAACTGGAACAGCCGGAAAGTCTCTGGGAAACCCTGGAGCGTGACCTGAATGAACTTTTGGCTCAGCATTCGTCGGCCAAACGAACAAACGTTCAGACGGGATTTTTGAAAAAAGTTATCAAGGGAAGTCCGTCGAGCACGAATCAAATGCGCCTGGAGAACAGTGGTTCCAGAATCGCGTCCCTTTCAGGATTGAAGGAAGCCCCGAAACTCGTGGATGAACTCTCTGGAAATCCGATGAATTCCAAAGCGAGGCTGGATCTGGTGGAAATGGTCATCCGCAAGACTGACGGCAAAGACGCTCTTGTTAATCGGGATACTTTCCTCCTGGCGATGCTCGAAGTTCGGGGAATTCCGCTTGATGAGAGAAGGATGCGTCTGGCTCTCTCAGCTCAAAACCGATATTTGAATGGTCTCAAGAATTTGTTTCGTCAGGAACTTGTAGGGGATGAATCAGGGGACGAAACACAAAATTCCAAGACTGACTCTGATGGCAGTTCCTCATCCAATGCGGTGGAACAATATGACCGGCAGCAGAAGATCAAGCAGGGAGTCCGCTTTTTGGATGAATTAATGAAACAATTCCGGGTCAGTGTGCCTGCAGACCTACAACCTCTGATGCTGGAAAATGTCAAAGCCGGGGGAAACAGCAAGGCGGTGATGAAATTGCTCAATCCCTATCTGAATGCTGTTTCCGCACTTCCACTGGCCCGTGATGTCCGTAAGGAACTGCTGGATATCCTGAGACGTTTTTCTGATAAAGATCCCCATGCCAGTTATGCGGAATGTTTGCTTTTCCGAAAACGTGCGACGATGCTGCTTTCCGCCATTCGAGCCGGTAATCAAGCACTGGAAGGAGCCATTGAGAATTTGCTGAATGAGGCGCTTCAGGCCATTTCAAGAAGTGTTCAGAAAATCAAAAAGGTTCCCCATGAGGAACGTCCGATGATGATACGAGAATATGCAGTCGTCGGTCAGTTGCTGTTTCACAGTTTGGCAATGATCAAAAAAATCATGTCACCGGAACAATTCAGCCATTTTGAAAAGGCAACAGAAATGTTGCCCGAAATTTACCAGGAAAAAGGGGTGCCGGAACTTCTGGGTAAGATGAAAAAAATCATCAGTGATATCCGAGGCGTCCAAACTCCTGAAGACGCAAAAGCTGAATTGGAAATTGAAGAAAAACCTGTTCAAGAAGAAACTGCATCGAGTCCCCAAGAAAGCGGGAATGATGATAATCCGAGAAGACGAAACATTTTTGAAAAAGAACTTCCTCCGGAAGAAGAACTCTATTCCAAGAAGAAACAGCAAAAACCGAAGGAAAATATTTTCCAAAAACCGGTTTGAGCTTTTCCCGGCCCTCCTGAATTTTTTGAACTCCCAAAATATGTTAAATGAATCGGTTTTGGGATCTTGTCCCGTCTATCTGTCGTAAATTTTGAAATCGAATCAAGATGGGTGAGGGCCTCTTTTAGTCGTCTGGTCATCATGAATCCCTATATTTCTAATAAATTTTTTACTTCGACTCTGAACCAAATCAAACCTTCATGACAAAGCAATACAAACAGTTAAGGGAAAACAAAGTCACTCCGGAAAAACATTTCTGGAACCGAAGATCGTTTATTCAGGCAATGGGTCTGGGTTCAGTATCGTTGCTTTCATTACCAAAGTCCGCTTTGGCGGTTCAGGCCGGATTCCCTTCCGAAAAAAATCCTGATTACAATGATTCCTTTGATGGATTGACCAAGGAAGAACTGGTCACGAATTACAATAACTTTTATGAGTTTTCAACCGACAAGAAAGAGGTCGCGGAAATCGTTCAGGACTGGAATCAACCTCCCGAAACCCTGGAAGTGTCCGGAATGGTTCATCAACCCCAAACCTTTGGTGCTGAAGAGCTGGCAAAAATCTTTGGTCTCGAGCAGAGGATCTATCGATTCAGATGCGTTGAAGCGTGGTCGATGGTGGTGCCCTGGGATGGATTCCCCTTGAGAAAACTACTGGACCGGGTGAAGCCCATGGGCAGTGCGAAGTATGTCAAATTCACTTCTTTTCTAGACCCTGAATCTGCGCCGGGTCAGCAACGGGATTATTATCCCTGGCCTTACGTCGAGGGATTAAGGCTGGATGAGGCGATGAATGATCTAACACTGCTGGTGGGAGGCGTGTATGGAAAACCTCTGCCCAAACAGAACGGATCGCCCTGGAGACTGATCGTTCCCTGGAAATATGGATTTAAAAGTATCAAATCGATCGTTCGTATCGAACTGACCGACACAATGCCAACCAGCCTCTGGATGGCGGCAGGGCCCAGTGAGTATGGATTTTACGCGAATGTAAACCCGGAAGTGGATCACCCCCGCTGGTCCCAAAAAAGAGAACGTCCTTTGGGGAATTGGTTTGGAAAAATCGATACCTTGATGTTTAATGGATATACAGATCAAGTTGCTCACCTTTACCAGGGAATGGATCTGAAACGGTTTTACTGAATCCTGCCAAGTTTCCCGCAGTTTTCTGTATCAAGGACTGCTTCCATGAAAGAATCCCATGATTATGATTTTATCGTCATCGGGTCCGGCTTTGGAGGCAGTGTCAGTGCCTGCAGGCTTTCAGAAAAAGGCTACAAAGTCGCAGTATTGGAAATGGGGAAACGCTGGAAGCCTGAAGATTTCCCCAAAACCAACTGGAATCTGAAACGCTACTTCTGGGCCCCGCTCTTTCGCTGTTTTGGTTTTTTCCGTTTGAGCCTCTTCCGTCATGCATGGGTTTTGAGCGGAGTGGGTGTGGGCGGCGGTTCCCTGGTTTACGCGAATGTCCTGTTGGAACCTGATGCCAAAGTCTGGCAGGACCCGGCTTGGAAGGATCTTGAAGATTGGAAATCGGTAATGCCCTCATTTTACCAGAGAGCGAGGACCATGCTCGGGGCGGAGGAAAATCCTCATCTTGGTCCTGCCGACCGGATGTTGAAAGAATCCGCCGAAGCAGAAAAACTCGGGGATTCTTTCAAAAAAACCACAGTCGGAGTGTATTTTGGAAATCCCGGTGAAACCGTTTCCGATCCTTATTTTGGCGGACAGGGCCCGGACCGCACCGGTTGTAAACTCTGTGGCGGTTGCATGGTGGGCTGTCGTCATGGGGCAAAAAATTCTCTCGATTTCAATTACCTTTATTTCGCCGAAAAACAGGGAGCCAGGATATTTCCGGACACGGAAGTTCTGGACGTTCAACCTCTTCAAGCGAATCCGGAAGGCAAAAAGGGTTACCAAATTTTCTGCAGGGAGAATACTCCAAAAGGAACCCAAGTTGAGAGGTCATTCAAAGCCATGGGGGTTGTATTTTCTGCAGGTGTTTTGGGAACCCTGCCTTTGTTGTTGAAACTTCGCCAAAATGGCTCACTGCCAAACCTCAGTGCCAGACTGGGAGATCAGACAAGGACCAATTCTGAATCCCTGATCGGGATCCGTTGTGATGATGCTCCAGAAGATTTAAGTGAGGGTATTGCCATCGGATCGGGTTTCATGCTGGATGAGGAAACCCAGGTCGAAGCCGTCCGTTATCCCAAGGGCTCGGATGTGATGGGATTGACGGCAACATTGATGACCCACAGCACTCCAGGCTGGAGAAGAATTTCAGCCTGGTTGATGGAAATCTTGAAAAATCCCATCGAATTCCTGAAAACCCTGAAGATAGTTGGTTGGGCGGAAAAATCCATCATCCTGCTAGTCATGCAGACCTGTGACAGTTCTTTTCAAATGAGGCTGAAAAGATCCTGGTGGTGTCCTTGGAAAAAAAGCCTAAAGTCTGTTGGCAAACGTGTTCCTCCCTTCATCGAACCGGCAAACCGGTTTGCCGAAAAAATGGCCCAACGTTTTCAAGGGAAACCGTTGACAGCCCTGACAGAAATTTTTTTCAATGTTCCTACCACAGCCCATATTCTGGGAGGATCAATCATGGGAAAGAGCAGTTCTGAGGGAGTGATTGATTCGCAGAACAGAGTTTTTCACTACAAGAATATGTATGTCTGCGATGGCAGTATGATTGGAGCCAACCTGGGAGTGAATCCTAGCCTGACCATCACGGCGCTTTCGGAAAGGGCGATGAGTCATGTTCCCTCAAAAGCCGAAAATCCTGATTTCTCCTGAAATCTGGAATTGCCAGGCATATTTTTACTGCAATGAGTGCCTACCTTGTGTTTTAAACCGTGAACTTAAGATAGGTGTTGGCTTCTTCGACCTGGTCGGAAAGCACACAAACAAGTTCTTCAGTCCATTGTGCCGTCAGGCGAACTTCCTTACGTTGCAGCATTTCCAACTGTTCCGCAGTGACACAGAGGATTTCCGAGGCTTCGAGGGCATGTAATTCTATTTTGCTGTCCCCGGTCGGAACAAGCATCTCTGCTCGGCAGAGCAGGTCCCCGGCATTTCTTATGGCCAGTTGTTGGTAGGACCCCTCCCTGAAACAGCGGATTTCGATCTTGCCTGAAAGCATTATCAACCAGCTATTTTGATCTAATTCAATCGCATCGAGAATCCCTTCAGCAGTCATGGGAATTCTGGTAGAACTCTGAATCCATTTTTTTTGATTCTTCTCGGAAATGTCTGAAAAAAGATCCGTGAATTTTCTGTTGAAACGGCCTTTCAAATCAGTCCCGAAATTTTCTGATTTTACCAGTCCATCCAGAATTTTCTGGTTTGTCTGACGGTAAGAATTCTCGAGTCTCATTGCGAGATTGAGAAAAAGCTTTGCGGCAATTTTGGGATTACGTTTGCGTAAACGAATCAGGCTGTCGTGATTGATGACGAGCATCTTTGAAGGCTGTGATGCAACCGCTCCAGCACTGCGTTGGGCGCCACGGAAAAGCCCCATTTCTCCGAAGGTGGTTCCTTTTTCGAGAAGAGCCAGTTCTGTTGTTTCGTAACCCTGTTCGAGGTAGATGCGGATCTGGCCTGTTTTTGAAAAGGTCGATTTTTTGGACAAATTCCTTGTTGAATTTCAAACCCACGTAATCCCAGACTGTGATCATGCCGGTTTCCATCACCACAGAAGGAAGGAAGGTCATGTCGGTGGCCAGACAGACGATCAGGGTGAATGCGGTCAGGGTTCCAAAGAGAATCTGGGATTCCATGTCCGACAGAACAAAAAGGATAAATCCCGCACTGAGGGCAATGGTGGTGAGAATCATCGGACGGACCACATGGGGTAATGTGGCCATCGAGGCTTCCCGTTTGTCCCGCAGGTGCTTAGCGGTTTCGTTGTAATGGCTGAGGAAATGGATGGTGTCATCAACCCCGATCCCGAGTGCAATGGCAGCAATCACCGAAATCGTCACCCCGATGGGGATGCTGAGCCAGCCCATGGTGCCGAAAAAGATGAGTACTGCGACGATGTTCGGAAACAATGCAATCACCCCCATTTTCCAGGAGAGGAAAAGCGAGGAGAGGATGACGAAGATTACGGCCAATGCGAGAAAGACACTTTGGATCTGTCCCTGGGCAATGTTGTTGGCGGATTCACTGGTCAGCACCTGCCCTCCGGTGAAACTCACTGAAAGATGCGGAAGCATCCGGGGAATCTTCTCCTTCAGCAGTTCTCTCAGTTCCAGGAAAGCCGTTGAACCGCTCACACGCATCCGCATGGTCACCAGCAGCAGTTGCTCTTTTTCATCAAGAAAGGCCGGACCTTCGTTGCTACGCATATCAGCAAAAAACCGTTCGACTTCGGCGTCGGTCAGTCGATCCATTCCCGAACGGTAGTAATCGAGATAGGTAACGGGAGAGTAGACCTTGTCAATCTGAAGCCCCTGGATTTCAGAGAGTTCGTTGAGACTTCCTTGCTGTTCCAGCCACTGCTGCAGTTTTTCCAGTCCCAACATCGTTTTTGCGGTTTTGAGAGGATTCGCACCTTTTGCACCTTCCCCTAATTCTCCAGG
This sequence comes from SAR324 cluster bacterium lautmerah10, assembly GCA_001469005.2. Lineage (GTDB taxonomy): Bacteria > SAR324 > SAR324 > SAR324 > NAC60-12 > UBA1014. The sequence goes on along the minus strand of LNZD02000013.1, from coordinate 3,442 downwards.
AGCCCTGAAAACCAGACGCAGGGTGTCGGTTCCGGCCAGTTCGTTTTCCACCAGATCCAGATCACGGATTACCGGACTATCCTCTGGAAAACTGCGGGTGGAACTGTTGATCTGAAGCCAGATCATTCCCAGGGCAACGAGTGCGGTGAAAACAATCCAGAATCTGATGATCTGCTTCGAGTTACGTCGGATCCATTTTTTTAAAAAACCAAGCAGGAAATTCATTGAATCCCCCTGCAACGAAAACACGCTTGGGACAGGGATCTGGAGATAGCGCAGGATCGAAGGAGCCAGGGTCAGGGCAAAAAGGTTGATGACAATGATGCCGATTGACGAATAAAGTCCGAGTTCCTTGACTGCCGGGATCGGGCTCACCATCAGTGCTGCAAAACCGGAAACCGTGGTGAGTGCGGTCACGCTGACCGGCACGGCCACCTTGGCAATTGTATTCTCCACAACCCTTTGGCGGTCCAGCGTTTCTTCGGAATGCGTAAGCGCCATCAGGGCCTCACGGTATTGCATCTGGTATTCATTGATCAGTTTGATCACATACGCACTGCCGACACAGATCACAATCGGGGCACAAGCCATCGTGACCAGGTTCAGCTTATCTCCAATCAAGGCCAGCATTCCTGCGGTCCAGAGCACCCCGAGCATCACCATTAACAGTGGTACCGTGACGGTTCGCATACTGCGAAAAGAGAGTGCCAGCACGATGATGATCAATAAAAGGCTCAGGGGGAGAATGGTTTTTACATCATTACGGATCAGTTTCGAGGCCTCGAAAACCTGTCTTGATTGTCCGGCAAAGGCGATTCGTAGGGGGAATTCAGGATCCTCTTCAAGGATTTTTTGTTGATCCGAGGTAATGGTCTGGTCTTCTAATCCGTTATTTTGGGAAGAGCTTGGATTTGCTTCTGGTGTTCCTTTGTTTTTTGAGATGGAACTGGGAAATAAGGACTTTTCGGAAATCCAGGCCGGTTGTTTCAGGCGCTGTAAAAAGCCTTCCCCGATTCCGGGTTGACTGTCTTTTTTCACCAAGGCGAAACGAAATCCCGGGTTTTTGTTTTTTTCAAGAATTCCGAGTTTGGTCTTCTGTTCTTCGAAAACCTGTAACAGGGGCTCCTGGATTTCAGAGTCTGAAGGAAGAACATCACTGCTGAACCGGATCACCAGTGCCGCGGTCTTGAGATCGACGGAGACGAGATCCCCTTCCATCAGTGGGTTGCCGGCCAATTCCTCCATGGAAGTGCGGATCTTCCGGTCGAAATCTGCATGGATTTCCCGCTCATCCTGCTCATATAGATCCTCAGTACAGAGCCATCCTGCTTGGCGGAGTTCTTCGGCTGTGCGCTGTCCGTCCGGAGAAGCTATTTGGGCTGATAGGATTTCGGTATTAGGGGCTTCAGGAATTTCCGATTCCCGGAACTCAGAGTCTGTTTCCTGTCCCTCCGGTTCTTCATCCAAGCTCGGATCAAGTTCATTTTGAGGAAGTGCGTCCAGCTCAGCTTCAAATTCTTCTTCTCCCTCAACAGGATCGAAGGCCATGCTTTCCCCTTGCGAACCATCTTCAATACCTGCAGGAGGACCATCCAGGATACACTGCCTTGCATGGCCTGCAGGAGGACCATCCAGGATGCACTGCCTTGCATGGCGATAGCGTTCCAGAAGAGAGACACAGACCGAACCGGGCTGGAGGGTATGGAAGTATGATTTCCCGGAACAGGTTCCCGGAGGTCGGGGAATGTCGAGCAGGCTGGTGACGGCGATGACTCCCGGGATGTTTTTTCTTACTTCGTGGCTGATGTCGGCCAGGGTATTGATGAAGTCAAGTCCTACCCCTGTCTGAGGCTGGTGCAATGCAACCACGAGCACATCCTCATTTCCAAAGGCATCACGGACTTCAAGAAATTCCTGGTAGGCTCCAGAACTCCTTTCGATGAAGGGTTCGACGGTGCTGTCGATGATCAATTCTCCGCTGCTTTGATCAAACAGCTTCTGCCGGACCTGATCAAAAAAGAAGAAACTGATCAGCAGCGCAGCCAACATGATCAGTTTTGGAAATTGATTCAGTTGCAGAAAAAAACGGGTATACATCAATCAGAATCCTGCGAATTTTTGTGTATAAACCAGATAAAACTGGGTTGTATCAAGAACGGAATCCAGCATTTTCTGATAACCGGCATTGACGCTGTAGAACTTGAATTCAAGGATGTAGTTTTCTTCAGGACGCTCCCAGGTTCCCAAAATCAGCCAGCCCCTTTGATTGTAGGGAGTGGTGAGGTAATGAATGGTTGCGACTCTTAGCTGATTGTCCGGGGTTTTTACCACCGCAATCCCTGTCAACTGGTTTCTCTGAAGATCCCTTGAAGCGTCAGCCAGACTGCTTTCGTTCTCATAAAACAAGACATGAGTCCCAGCAGGGACCCCGGATAACTTCCTCTGGGAATAAATCATGATCCAGTAAAAATAGGGGAAAGTCCTTTCGAATGAGGTTGCCCAGGCAGTGTATGGGACATTCGTGGTGTTAAAATACAGTTTGTTCTCGTTTTCAATATGATAAGAAGAGAAATTTTTCCTGTTGTAAAATCCTGCATCCAGTTTCCAGGCCATCCCCTTCCAGAGTGCATCCAATTCGAGGGCGAAAAAATTGGAACGGGATTCCTTCTCGCTGTATGAAGACATCAATCCCTCGAAAGCGGTTTTGATGCTCCCTCCAGAAGTACTCCGATCATAGACAAAACTTGTGGTCGGATCGACATCAAACCACTGAAAATAACTCATTCGAGCATCGACCATGTCGCCAGTCCATTGATACTGCAAACCAAAATAGTCACGAAAAATGCTGCTGCTTTCCTCGTTATTGCCTTCCTGTTGCTGTTCCAAGCTATCCCGGAAGCCTACGAATTTCATTCCGAAGGTTTCCTGTTTTATTGGAGCAAGGTAAGCGTTGAAATTATGCTCCCCACCGAACCAACTGTATTTGACGGAAGTCAGCGATTCCTTTTGCTTGTCCGGATCAAACGTGCTGAAGAACCTCATGATGTTGTTCAAATGCAAGGTGTCGATGGTGCTGTCGAAATCAACTTTCCCAAGCTTGAAGATTTGATTTCCGTAACGTACCTGATGTTCTCCTGAACGGTAGTTGTTGTAGATTTCCCTGAGAGTGAAAAGACTGTCGAAAAAACGCTCTTGGTTCGCTTCATAACTTTGGGTGAAGGTGACACTAAGTCGAAAAAATGAATAGGTTTTTTCCGACATCTGAATCCTGAACTGCGGAGAATAAGTGATGCTGTATTTGTATTCATTGATTTCTGAAATTTCTGGATCTATCAGGTAAAGCCCTTTGATTTCACTTATGCCTAAAAGGTTGTTTATTTCATGGGTGAAACTGACTTTTGCATCAAATGGGACTTCAGCAGTTTCTTCCACCAGTTCAGTG